>NZ_JBVHPY010000001.1:227020-259003 GCF_055567695.1 Streptomyces sp. NPDC026417 | reverse complement strand
CGACCATCAACACGATGGTGGACCAGCTCTCCGCGTTCGCCGACGAGGTCACCCGCGTCGCCCGCGAGGTCGGCACCGAGGGCAACCTCGGCGGCCGCGCCCAGGTCCGCGGCGTCTCCGGGGTCTGGAAGGACCTCACCGACAACGTCAACTTCATGGCCGACAACCTGACCTCGCAGGTCCGCAACATCGCGCTGGTGTCCACGGCGGTGGCGCAGGGCGACCTGGGCAAGAAGATCACGGTCGAGGCGAAGGGCGAGATCCTCGAACTGAAGTCGACCATCAACACGATGGTGGACCAGCTCTCCGCGTTCGCCGACGAGGTCACCCGCGTCGCCCGCGAGGTCGGCACCGAGGGCAACCTCGGCGGCCAGGCCCAGGTCCGCGGCGTCTCCGGGGTCTGGAAGGACCTCACCGACAACGTCAACTTCATGGCGCTGAACCTGACCTCGCAGGTCCGCAACATCGCGCAGGTCACCACCGCCGTGGCCAACGGCGACCTGTCGAAGAAGATCACCGTGGACGCCCGGGGCGAGATCCTGGAGCTGAAGGACACCGTCAACACGATGGTGGAGCAGCTGCGGGCCTTCGCCGACGAGGTCACCCGGGTGGCCCGCGAGGTCGGCACCGACGGCCGGCTCGGCGGCCGGGCGCAGGTGCTCGGGGTCTCCGGCGTCTGGCGCGACCTGACCGACAACGTCAACTACATGGCGGACAACCTGACCTCGCAGGTCCGCAACATCGCGCAGGTCGCCACCGCGGTCGCCCAGGGCGACCTGTCCAAGAAGATCGACGTGGACGCGCGCGGTGAGATCCTGGAGCTGAAGACCACCATCAACACCATGGTGGACACGCTGTCGTCGTTCTCCTCGGAGGTCACGCGCGTGGCCCGTGAGGTCGGCAGCGAGGGCAGGCTGGGCGGCCAGGCCCGCGTGGAGGGTGTGTACGGCACCTGGAAGCGCCTGACGACGAACGTCAACGAGCTGGCCCTGAACCTGACCACGCAGGTCCGCGCGATCGCCGAGGTCGCCTCGGCCGTGGCCCAGGGCGACATGTCCCGTTCGATCACGGTGGAGACCCAGGGCGAGGTCACCGAGCTCAAGGACAACATCAACCTGATGGTGGCGAACCTCCGCGAGACCACCCGCGCGAAGGACTGGCTGGAGTCGAACCTGGCCCGTCTCGCCGCCCTCATGCAGGGGCACCGCGACCTGATGGAGGTCGCCGACCTGATCCTGCGCGAGCTGACCCCGCTGGTGAACGCGCAGTACGGCGCCTTCTTCCTGGCCGACCCCGAGGACGAGTCCCTGCGGACCGCCATCCCCGCCAAGGGCCTGGCCTTCATCGCCGGGTACGGCTCGGCGCAGGGCGCGACCGTCGACACGGGCGGCATGCCGGTGCACGGCCTGGTCCGGCAGGCGGCGCGGGAGAAGAAGCGCATCCTCGTGGAGGAGGCACCGCCGGACTACATCAAGATCAACAGCGGTCTGGGCGAGGCCGCCCCCGCCAGCGTCGTCATCATCCCGATCCTCTTCGAGGACAAGCTGCTCGGCGTGATCGAACTCGCCTCCTTCTCCCGCTTCTCCGACGTCCACCTCGCCTTCTTCGACCAGTTCGTGAACACCATCGGCGTCGCGATCAACACGATCATCGCCAACTCCCGCACCGAGTCACTGCTCGGCGAGTCCCAGCGCCTGGCCACCCAGCTCCAGGAGCGCTCGGACGAACTCCAGCGCCAGCAGGGCGAACTGCAACGCTCCAACGCCGAACTGGAGGAGAAGGCCGCACTGCTCGCCACCTCCTCGCAGTACAAGTCGGAGTTCCTGGCGAACATGTCCCACGAGCTGCGGACCCCGCTGAACTCCCTGCTCATCCTGGCCCGGCTGCTGTCCGACAACCCGGACGGCCATCTCTCCGACCAGGAGGTGCAGTTCGCGACCACCATCCACCGCTCGGGGTCCGATCTGCTCCAGCTCATCAACGACATCCTCGACCTGTCGAAGATCGAGGCCGGCCGGATGGACGTACGCCCGAAGAAGCTGCCGCTGATCAAGCTGCTCGACTACGTCCACGCCACCTTCCGTCCGCTCACCATCGACCGGGGTCTCGCCTTCGAGGTCGCGGTCGGCGAAGACGTGCCCCGGGAGATGTACTCGGACGAGCAGCGGCTCCAGCAGATCCTGCGCAACCTGCTCTCCAACGCGATCAAGTTCACCGCGAACGGACGGGTCGAGCTGCGCGTCAACCGCCTCAAGGACCCGGACCACACCTACACCCGGGAGAACAGCGACGACGTGATCGCCTTCGCGGTCTGCGACACCGGCATCGGCATCGCGCCGGAGAAACTCCCGGTGATCTTCGAGGCGTTCCAGCAGGCCGACGGCACCACCAACCGCAAGTACGGCGGGACGGGCCTCGGTCTGTCCATCAGCCGGGAGATCGCCGGGCTGCTCGGCGGTCGCATCATCGCCGAGAGCGCCCCCGGCCAGGGCTCCACCTTCACGCTGTACGTGCCGGTCATCAGCCCTGGGCACGCGGCGGCCGGCGGTGCCGCCGAGGACCGCAGGCCGCTCCTGCCCGAGCAGCTGTCGACCGAGCCCTACACCGTGCACGACACGGACGACTCCTGGCCGACGCTCACCAAGCTGGAGGCCTGGAAGGCGGGCCGGGCCGGGCAGGTCCTGCCCGGCCGGCGGGTGCTCATCGTGGACGACGACATCCGCAACGTCTTCGCGCTCACGCACGTACTCGGCCGGGTCGGCATGCCCGTCCTGTACGCGGAGAACGGGCGCGAGGGGATAGAGACACTGGAACGCCATCCCGACGTCGAACTCGTCCTGATGGACATCATGATGCCGGAGATGGACGGCTACGAGACGATCGCGGCCATCCGTCGCACCCCCCGCTGGGCGGGCCTGCCCATCGTCGCGCTGACCGCGAAGGCGATGCCGGGGGACCGCGAGAAGTCCATCGCGCGGGGTGCCAACGACTACGTACCCAAGCCGGTGGACGTCGATCAGCTGCTGACCGTCGTCTGCGCGCTCCTCGACCCCACGAGCACGGACCCGAGCGGTGAGCCGGACCGCTCCGCCGAGTCCCCCGCCCCCGGACCGAACACGCCGGAGGAGCCCGCCGTCCGGCCGCTGACCGAGTGAGGCACCGTCACGATGAGCGCTGAGGCAACGACCGACGAGCGCGCGAGCATCCTCCTCGTCGACGACATGGAGGACAACCTGGTCGCCCTGGAGGCCGTTCTGGGCTCCCTGAACGAGCCGCTGGTGCGGGCGCGTTCGGGCGAGGAGGCGATGAAGGCGCTGCTGCGCCGGCGGTTCGCCGTCGTCCTGCTCGACATCCGGATGCCGGGGATGGACGGCTTCGAGACCGCCGCGAACATCAAGCGGCTCGACCAGACCAAGGACGTGCCGATCATCTTCCTGACCGGCACGGACGCCGACGCGGGCTACGCGTTCCGGGGGTACGCGACCGGGGCCGCCGACTACCTGACGAAGCCCTTCGACCCGTGGGTGCTGCGCGCCAAGGTGACCGTCTTCCTGGAGCTGCACCGCAAGAGCCGGCAGCTGGAGCGGCTGCTGGCCCGCGAGCAGGTCCAGTTCGACGAGCTGGCCGACCGCCTGCGCAGGGTGGAGACGCACATGGCGGCCAGCAGCCTCCAGGACGTCGTCGAACTGCGCCTCCAGGTCCGGCAGATGGGCGATCTGCTCAAGGAGATGCGGCACGGGCGGGGCCTGTAGTTCCCGGCACCGCGGGCCCGGGTGGTGCGGGTGCGGGGCCCGGAGTGGCTTCCGGGCCCCGCACCGCCGGGGCTAGGCCTCGCGCGATCCCGCGTACATCTCGTCGATGAGGTGCTTGTACTCGCGCTCGACGACCGGGCGCTTCAGCTTGAGGCTCGGGGTGATCTCCCCGTGCTCGACGTCGAGGTCGCGCGGCAGCAGCCGGAACTTCTTGATGGTCTGCCAGCGCTGGAGACCGTCGTTGAGCTGCTTGACGTAGCCCTCGACCATCTCGACGGTGACCGGGGCCGCGACGACCTCGGCGTAGGACTTGCCCTCCAGCCCGTTCTCCTTCGCCCAGTCCAGGATCGACGGCTCGTCGAGGGCGATGAGGGCGGTGCAGAAGTTCCGGTCGGCGCCGTGCACCAGGATGTTGGAGACGTACGGGCACACGGCCTTGAACTGGCCCTCGACCTCGGCGGGCGCGATGTACTTGCCGCCGGACGTCTTGATGAGGTCCTTCTTGCGGTCGGTGATCCGCAGATAGCCGTCCGGGGAGAGCTCGCCGATGTCACCGGTGTGGAACCAGCCGTCGGACTCCAGCACCTCGGCGGTCTTCTCGGGGAGCTTGTGGTAGCCCTCCATGATGCCGGGACCGCGCAGCAGGATCTCGCCGTCGTCCGCGATGCGCACCTCGGTGCCGGGCAGCGGCTTGCCGACCGTGCCGGTGCGGTAGGCCTCGCCGGGGTTCACGAAGGAGGCCGCGGAGGACTCGGTGAGCCCGTACCCCTCCAGGATGTGGATGCCGGCGCCGGCGAAGAAGTAGCCGATCTCCGGCGCGAGCGCGGCGCTGCCGGAGACGCAGGCACGCAGGTTGCCGCCGAAGGCCTCGCGGATCTTGGCGAAGACCAGGGTGTCGGCGACCTTGTGCTTGGTCCCGAGCCCGAAGGGGACGGAGGCGACACCGGTGCGGCGGAAGTTGTCCTGGCTGACCTTCGCGTACTCGCGGGCCACCTCGGCCGCCCACTGGAAGATCTTGTACTTGGCGCCGCCGCCCGCCCGTGCCTTGGCCGCGACCCCGTTGTAGACCTTCTCGAAGATCCGCGGTACGGCCGCCATGTAGGTGGGCTGCACCACCGGGAGGTTCTCGATGATCTTGTCGACCCGGCCGTCCACGGCGGTGACGTGACCGACCTCGATCTGGCCGGAGGTGAGCACCTTGCCGAAGACGTGGGCCAGCGGCAGCCACAGGTACTGGACGTCCTCGCTGGTGATCAGCCCGGTCGCGACGGTGGCCTTGGCCATGTACGACCAGTTGTCGTGCGGCAGCCGGACGCCCTTGGGGCGGCCCGTCGTGCCCGAGGTGTAGATCAGCGTCGCGAGCTGGTCGGAGGTGATCGCGCCGACCTTCTTCGTGATCAGCTCGGGGTTCTTCTCCAGGTGGGCGGCACCGCGCGCCTCCAGATCGGCGAGCGACAGCACCCAGCCGCCCTCGTCCTCGGAGGTGTCCACGCCGGTGGGGTCGATCACCACGACGTGCGTCAGTTCGGGCAGCTCGGCGCGGTTCGCGCGGGCCTTCGCGACCTGCGCGGCGTCCTCGGCGATCAGGACCTTGCTCTGCGAGTCGGAGAGGATGAACGCGGACTCCTCCGCGTTCGTCTGCGGGTACACGGTCGTCGTGGCCGCGCCCGCGCACATGATGCCGAGGTCGGCGAGGATCCACTCGACGCGTGTCGAGGAGGCGAGCGCGACGCGCTGCTCCGGCTGCACCCCGAGCTCGATCAGGCCGGCCGCGATGGCGTAGACCCGCTCGGCGGCCTGCGCCCAGGTCAGCGACTTCCACTCGTCCGGGCCCTGGCCTGCGGCCGACGGCACGGGATAGCGGTAGGCCTCGGCGTTGGGCGTGGCCGCCACGCGCTCCAGGAAGAGGGCCGCCACGGAGGGCGGACGGTTCTCGATCAGGGTCTGTGTGTCGCTCACGACATCCTCCGGGGCCCGCGACAGTGCGTGCGACCGGCTCGATCGACTGCTGTGCGGCTGGCTGGTTGCGGCTGTGTTGTCGTTGGTCTCGGGACCTTGTTTAACTCGCGAGTAACTACCGAGCAGAGATCAGAGTAAGGCCCGACCGCCCGGTACGTAAGAGGCAGCGGCCTGTCACTTCCTACAGAGCGCAACCGGCCGCATGCACAGGGGGCCCGCCGCGAAAAGCGGAACGGGCCCCTGCCGCCCGGTCGATGTCCGGACGATGTCCGTGTATCGGACAGCTACTTCTTCTGCCGACCGGCTACTTCTTGCCCTTGCCGGAGCCGGCGTTGTCGTCGCTGGAGAGAACGGCGATGAAGGCCTCCTGCGGAACCTCCACAGAGCCCACCATCTTCATCCGCTTCTTGCCCTCCTTCTGCTTCTCCAGCAGCTTCCGCTTACGGGAGATGTCACCGCCGTAGCACTTGGCGAGGACGTCCTTGCGGATGGCGCGGATGGTCTCGCGGGCGATCACCCGGGAGCCGATGGCGGCCTGGATGGGCACCTCGAACGCCTGCCGCGGGATCAGCTCGCGCAGTTTGGCGACGAGCCGCACGCCGTACGCGTACGCCGCGTCCTTGTGCGTGATCGCCGAGAAGGCGTCCACCTTGTCGCCGTGCAGCAGGATGTCGACCTTGACCAGGCTGGAGGTCTGCTCGCCGGTGGGCTCGTAGTCGAGCGACGCGTAGCCGCGGGTCTTGGACTTCAGCTGGTCGAAGAAGTCGAAGACGATCTCCGCGAGCGGCAGCGTGTACCGGATCTCGACCCGGTCCTCGGACAGGTAGTCCATGCCGAGCAGGACACCGCGCCGCGTCTGGCACAGCTCCATGATCGAACCGATGAACTCCGACGGCGCGAGGATCGTGGCGCGCACGACGGGCTCGTACACCTCACTGATCTTGCCCTCGGGGAACTCGCTCGGGTTGGTGACCGTGTGCTCGCTGCCGTCCTCCATGAGGACGCGGTAGACCACGTTCGGCGCCGTGGCGATGAGGTCGAGGCCGAACTCGCGCTCCAGCCGCTCCCGGATGACGTCCAGGTGCAGCAGCCCGAGGAAGCCGACGCGGAAGCCGAAGCCCAGCGCCGCCGAGGTCTCCGGCTCGTACACCAGCGCGGCGTCGTTGAGCTGGAGCTTGTCGAGGGCGTCACGCAGCTCGGGGTAGTCCGATCCGTCCAGCGGATACAGGCCCGAGAAGACCATCGGCTTGGGGTCCTTGTAACCGCCGAGCGCCTCGGTCGCACCCTTGTTCAGGGTGGTGATCGTGTCACCGACCTTGGACTGACGGACGTCCTTCACGCCGGTGATGATGTATCCCACCTCACCGACGCCGAGACCGTCGGCCGAGAGCATCTCCGGCGAGTTGGTGCCGATCTCCAGCAGCTCGTGCGTGGCGTTGGTCGACATCATCCGGATCCGCTCACGCTTGTTGAGCTGTCCGTCGATGACACGCACGTACGTCACGACACCGCGGTAGGAGTCGTAGACGGAGTCGAAGATCATCGCGCGCGCCGGGGCGTCGGCGACACCGACCGGGGCCGGCACGTCGGCGACGACCCGGTCGAGCAGCGCCTCGACGCCCATGCCGGTCTTCGCGGAGACCTTCAGCACGTCGTCGGGGTCGCACCCGATCAGGTTCGCCAGCTCCTCGGAGAACTTCTCCGGCTGGGCCGCGGGCAGGTCGATCTTGTTCAGTACGGGGATGATCTTGAGGTCGTTCTCCATCGCCAGGTAGAGGTTGGCGAGAGTCTGCGCCTCGATGCCCTGGGCCGCGTCGACCAGCAGGACCGTGCCCTCGCAGGCCGCGAGGGACCGGGACACCTCGTACGTGAAGTCGACGTGCCCGGGGGTGTCGATCATGTTGAGGATGTGGGTCCTGCCCGGGTCATCCGTGGGCGCCCAGGGCAGCCGGACCGCCTGGGACTTGATCGTGATGCCACGCTCGCGCTCGATGTCCATACGGTCGAGGTACTGGGCACGCATCTGCCGCTGGTCGACCACCCCGGTCAGCTGGAGCATGCGGTCGGCGAGCGTGGACTTGCCGTGGTCGATGTGCGCGATGATGCAGAAATTGCGGATCAGAGCCGGGGCGGTACGGCTCGGCTCGGGCACATTGTTAGGGGTCGCGGGCACGCAGGGTCCTGTCTCTTGAGGCGCCTGTCGCCTCGGGTCGGATCGATACGTAGGCTCCATGGTCCCACGGGCGGCGAGCTGCGACCGGTTTGGGCCACTCCTGGGACGACTGGTAGCCTGGGTGGCTGTGTCTCATGCCCTCTCTGCACGAGGCACATACGGCTCCCCGGTTCACCGGAGGGGTATCGGCTCCGCGGGGCGACCAGCGGGGCAGCAGTTCCGCCGGTTCACCGGTGGGCTACTCGAAGATCAATCACCGGCGCGTGAGGCCTGCCCTCGCGCGCCTGAACCTGAAAAGGCTCATTCGTGGCGAACATCAAGTCCCAGATCAAGCGGATCAAGACCAACGAGAAGGCTCGGCTGCGCAACAAGGCCGTCAAGTCCTCCCTGAAGACCGCGATCCGCAAGGCCCGCGAGGCCGCTGCCGCGGGTGACGTCGAGAAGGCCACCGAGTACACGCGCGACGCGTCGCGCGCGCTCGACAAGGCCGTCTCGAAGGGCGTCATCCACAAGAACCAGGCCGCCAACAAGAAGTCGGCGCTTGCTTCGAAGGTCGCTTCCCTCAAGGGCTGAGTCGGCTGAGCCCTCGCGGGCTCGACCCCTGACTTGACCGTCGGCCGGACCCGAGCGGGCCCTCTCTCATCCGCTCCCGACCGACACCCCCGGACCCACGCGCGACCTGCGTTCGCCACGCGGGCGTGGATCCAAGAGCTTGCTCCGAGGGCCCCGGTCACTCCTCCTTCCCCAGGAGGAGCGACCGGGGCCTTCGCGCGTTCCCTGCCGGATCCGACACAGGGGTGACCGCTTCGGGGGCGTCCGCTCCTGTGGACGTGGCGGCCACGCTCAGCCCGTCCGGCGTCCGAGGGCCGGGCGGGCGGGCCCTGCGCGGGGCGTCCCAGACGAAGCCGTCGCCCTCAGCCCGTCCGGCGTCCGAGGACGAGGCCGTCACCCTCAGCCCGTCCGGCGTTTGAGGACGAGGCCGTCAGGCCGATACGGGGGTCCGGGGGCGGAGCCCCGGGTACGGGACGGGTAGGGGCGGAGGGGGCGAAAAACCCGTCCTCGGCCGAAGCGCGAACGAGGCTCACCCAAGGCAAGAGGGACAGCTCACCCCTGCCAAGAGGTGAGAGCCGGCACCGGCTCGGTCACTGGCCCCGCCGAGCCCGCGCCGCACGGGCAACGGCGACGACCGCCTTCTCGAGTGCGTACTCGGGATCGTCCCCACCTCCCTTGACCCCGGCATCGGCCTCGGCCACCGCCCGCAACGCCACGGCGACCCCGTCCGGAGTCCACCCCCGCATCTGCTGCCGCACCCGGTCGATCTTCCACGGCGGCATCCCCAGCTCACGAGCCAGGTCCGCCGGCCGCCCCCCGCGCGCGGAGGACAACTTCCCGATGGCCCGCACCCCCTGCGCCAGCGCACTCGTGATCAGCACCGGCGCGACCCCGGTCGACAGGGACCAGCGCAACGCCTCCAGCGCCTCCGCCGCCCGCCCCTCCACGGCCCGGTCCGCCACGGTGAAGCTCGACGCCTCGGCCCGCCCCGTGTAGTACCGCCCGACCACGACCTCGTCGATCGTCCCCTCGACGTCCGCGGTCAGCTGGGACACCGCGGACGCCAGCTCCCGCAGATCGCTTCCGATGGAGTCGACGAGCGCCTGACACGCCTCCGGGGTGGCCGACCGCCCGAGCGCCCGGAACTCACCGCGCACGAACGCCAGCCGGTCCGCCGGCTTCGTCATCTTCGGGCAGGCCACCTCCCGCGCCCCCACCTTGCGCGCGGCGTCGAGCAGCCCCTTGCCCTTGGCCCCGCCCGCGTGCAGCAGCACCAGGGTGATCTCCTCCGCGGGCGCCCCGAAATACGCCTTCACGTCCTTGATCGTGTCGGCCGACAGATCCTGCGCATCGCGGACGACCACGACCTTGCGCTCCGCGAACAGCGACGGGCTCGTCAACTCGGCGAGCGTGCCCGGCTGCAACTGGTCCGGCGTGAGATCCCGTACGTCCGTGTCCGCGTCGGCGGCCCGGGCGGCGGCCACCACCTCCTGCACCGCGCGGTCGAGCAGGAGATCCTCCTGGCCCACGGCGAGCGTGACGGGAGCGAGGGGGTCGTCTTGTGCAGTCTTCCTGGCCATCGCGCCAAGCATCCCACGCGCCACCGACAGGCCACCGAAGACCGGTCACGACCCGCGCCGCCCGCCCCGTAGCCGCACGCCGGGCAGACCGGGCCGCGCCGGGCAGCCCCGCGCCGGGCGGACCGCGCCGCGCCGGACAGCCCCGCGCCCGCGGGCCGGCGGAGCCCCTGACACACGCGCCCGTCGGGACCGGGCGCTCCCCACACAACCACCCGCGCCTGCCGGACCCGGCACCCCGAAGCGCTACGGGGCGAGGCGCCCGGAGACGCCGAGGCGGCCGGCACGCCAATACGGCCGGCGCCCGCCACCCCGCGGCAGGGCTGCTCTACGGCTCCTCGCGCCAGCCGTCCCACTCCGCCGCGAACTCGTCCAGCTCCCCGGCGACGAGCCGCTCCTCCGGGTCCCGCAGTACGACCAGCCACTGGGCGTCCTCGGCGTCGTCCTCGCCGGCCAGCGCGTCCCGTACGAGCAGCGGCTCCTCGTCGAGGGCGAACCGGTCCCCGAGTGCCTCCAGCGCCTCTTCCGCGGCATCACGGTCGGGCAGCACCAGCACATGTCTCACATCGCTCACGGGGACATTTTCCGCTACGCCCTTCAGCCCCGGACCGGCACCCCGCCCCGATGCGGCGGCCCCTCACCGTCCCCGCCCGGGGAGCCGGCCGCTCAGACTCCCCGCACCACCGGAACCCGGTCCAGCTCGATCCCGAACCGCTCCCGGTACACGGCCAGCACCTCCTCGTCCGTGCCCAGCTCCGACACCTCCTTCGTACCGTCGCCACCGGTCACCGTGAAGGAGCGGCCGCTCAGGGTGATGCGCCCTCCGTCATCGGTGACCCGCGAACAGACCAGGGACTGCGTGAAATGCGACGTCGGCGACGTGCTGTGCCACCAGGCTCCCGACACGAAGTCCCCCAGCACACGCGGGCGCGTCTCCAACCGGTACTGCGCCCTGCCGTCCCTCAGCACGTCCAGGTCCCCGTACTCCGAAGCACCTCCGGCCGGATCCCCCGCCGCCACCACCCGGAACGCGCCGGCCGGATCCGCCTGCTCACCCCACTCCCCGAAGGCCAGCGGCCAGTGGCTGTGCGCCCCGAAGCCCACATCGGCCAGCCAGTCGCCCCCGTCCGACGTCCGTACCCGCAGTGCCAGATGGTCGTACGGAATCCCGAGCCGTCCCTCCTCCCCGAGCACCCGCGCCGCGAGCAGCGTCACGTCGAAGCCGAGAGCCTTGAGCAACATCGCGAAGGTGCCGTTCAGTTCGTAGCAGAAGCCCCCGCGGCGAGCCCTCACCACCTTGTCCACCAACCGCTTCTCCTCCAGCACGATCTCCTCACCGAGGTGGATCGAGAGGTTCTCGAACGGCACACTCCGCAGATGCCGGAGCTGGAGATCGCGCAGCGCGTCGGAGGTGGGTCCGGCGGGGCGCACGGCCCCGATACGGCGGAGGAAGGCGTCGACCTGTGCGGAATTCATGACCTCAGTCTCCCTCCGCCGCCGCGGTCGCGCCGGTGGCTTCAGCCGCCCGCCACCCGGAGTTCCCCGCCCGCGCCGGCCACGGCGATCGCCCCGTCCCGATCGGTCCGTATCACCGCCGCGCCTCCCGCCCGCAGCGCGGCGACCGTGCTCGGCGCCGGATGACCGTACGGGTTGTCCTCACCGCACGAGATCAGCGCGAGCCGCGGAGCGACCCGGCGTATCAACTCCGGATCCTGGTAAGCCGATCCGTGGTGCGCGACCTTGAGTACGTCCACGGCACCCACCCCCGCACCGCCCGGCGACCTCAACAGGGCCTGCTGGGCGGAGGGTTCCAGGTCGCCGAGCAGGAGGAGGGACAGCCCGGCCGTCCGGACGAGCAGCGTGACGCTGGCGTCGTTCGGGCCCTCCGGAACCGGGCCCGGGACCGGGGGCGGCCACAACACCCGCCAGTCGAGGGTGCCGGTGCGGCGCCGCTCCCCCGCCACGGCCCTGGTCACCGGAATGCGCCGGGCCGCCGCCTGGGTCCGCACGAACTGCGCCTGCTCCGGGGGCTCGTCGAGACCCGTCACCTCGATGGCTCCCACCGACCGCCCGCGCAGCACGCCCGGCAGGCCCGCCACGTGGTCGGCGTGGAAGTGGGTCAGCACGACGAGCGGAATCCGCGTGATGCCGAGCATGTCCAGACATCGGTCGACGAGCACGGGGTCCGGTCCGGCGTCCACCACCACGCCCGTGCCGTCACCCGCCGCCAGCACGGTGGCGTCCCCCTGCCCCACGTCGCACGCCGCGAACCGCCAGCCGGGCGGCGGCCAGCCCGTGATCACCCGGGTCAGGGGCGGTGGCTGCACCACGACCAGCAGGAACAGTACGGCGCAGACACCGCACAGCCAGGGATGTCGCACCAGCCGTCGGCCGACGCACACGACTGCGGCCGTGACCACCGCCAGCAGCAGGGCGCCCGTCCAACTGCCCGGCCAGTCCACTCCCGAGCCGGGCAGCCCGGCCCCGGTGCGGGCGATGTCCGCGATCCAGCCGACGGGCCAACTCGCCCACCAG
Source organism: Streptomyces sp. NPDC026417 (assembly GCF_055567695.1). NCBI lineage: Bacteria > Bacillati > Actinomycetota > Actinomycetes > Kitasatosporales > Streptomycetaceae > Streptomyces > Streptomyces sp. NPDC026417. Next base: position 246,455 of record NZ_JBVHPY010000001.1, on the reverse strand, counting down.
GCCAACCATGTGGCGACCGGCATCGCCACCGGAGCCGCCGCCAGGGCCGCGAACCCCAGCACCGTGGCCGGCGCGACCGCGAACTCGGCGAGGAGATTGCACGGCACGGCCACGAGGCTCACCCGGGCCGAGAGCACCGCCACGACCGGCGCGCACAGGGCCTGGGCGGCTGCCGCCGCGGCCAGGGCCTCGGCGACACGGGGCGGCACCCGGCGCCGCCGCAACGCGGCACTCCAGCGCGGGGCGAGCGTGAGCAGGGCGCCGGTCGCCAGCACGGAGAGCAGGAATCCGTAACTCCGGGCCAGCCAGGGGTCGTAGAGGACCAGCACCAGGACGGCGGTGGCCAGTGCCGGGATCAGGGATCTGCGGCGCCCGGTCGCGATGGCGAGGAGCACGACCCCGCCGCACGCCGCGGCCCTCAGCACGCTGGGATCCGGACGGCACACGATCACGAAGCCGAGCGTGAGCACGCCTGCGAGCAGCGCGGTCGCCCGCAACGAGATCCCGAGCCGGGCGGCCAGGCCGCGGCGTTCGGCTCGCTGAGCCAGTCCCGGCGGTCCGATGAACAGGACGAGCAGGATCGCCAGGTTGCCCCCGCTGACCGCCAGCAGATGCGCGAGATCGGTGTCCTTGAAGGCCTCGTCGAGCTCCGGCGTGAGGCGTGAGGTGTCCCCGACGACCAGGCCCGGCAGGAGCGCCCGGGCGTCCGGCGCCAGCCCGTCGGTCGCCTCCCGCAGCCCGCCGCGCAGCCGGCCCGCGAGCCGCTGCGCGCCCGACGGTTCCCCGACCACGACGGGCGGGCCTCCGCCCCGGACCCGCAGGACCCCCGCGACCCGGTCGCCGCCCGTCAGGGCGGGCACGATCCGCGCGGTCACCCGCACCCGCGTGGACGGCAGCAGCTCCAGCCACGCGGACCGCCCCGGGCCGCCCGGGCTCCGTCGCGCCCTCGCGTCCACGATCACCAGCACCGGGGTACGCGTGGCCGCGACCGACCCGTCCGGTCTCGTCAGCCGCCGCACCTCCGCGTCGAACAGCACGGCGGTCGGAACGGCTTGATCCCCTCTGCCGCGGGGCCGGATGACGCGCGGGTCGGAGGTGACCTCCACGTCCGCGGTCACGCGTGTGTACTGCCGCGCCAGGTCGGGAACGGGGCCGCGGCGCAGATCCGCTCCGTGCGCCCCGGCGGAGGCGGCGGCAGCGGCGACGCACAGCAGCACCGCGGCCACCGAGATCCGCGACCAGGCACCCCACCGGCTCGCGTGCCCGCCCGCCGGACGAGGAGGGCCGGCGTCGCCCTCGCGAGGCTCCTCACCGTCGCCCCGGCGCCCCCCGTCGGAGCCCCGGTCGCCCGGCTCGCCGCCGGCCCGCACCCCTCGGCCGCCGTCCAGCCGCCCCGTGGCGCCCGCGTCCCACGCCGCACCGGACGCCACGTCCGGCAAGCTCCCCACCGCACCCGGCGCCCCGCCCCGCGCCCCGCCACGCCCCAGCGTGAGGAGCGCGCCCGCTCCGACCAGGCAGGCCACCACCACGCCCATGACCCAGGCGGCCGAGGCGCTCACCATCGCTGCCGCGGTCGCCCACGCCGCCAGGGCGGGCGGCACCAACCGAAGGTCCGTCGGCCCTTCCTGGCGTGGGTGCGACGCCCCCAGCCGCTTGCCGGAGGCAGCGTGCACGGTCCGGCGGCCGGGAGTCCCGGTTCCCTCGGTCCGCAACGGCCCGCTCATGGCCGTACGAGGTTGCGCAGATCGGCGAAGCGACGGTCCCCGATGCCGTTCACCTCGCGGAGTTCGTCGACGGACCGGAAACCGCCGTGCCGGGCGCGGTAGTCGATGATGTGGCGGGCCAGGACGGGACCGACGCCGGGCAGCGTGTCCAGTTGGTCCGGCGTGGCTGCGTTCAGGGAGACCGGAGTCGCCGGGGCCGCTCCCGGTCCCGTCCCGGATCCGGCGGCGGACCCGCCGGTGCCGGAGGCGGCCGCCCCGCCGAGGCCCGTATCCGCCGGGGCCGCCGGGGCGCCGACCACCACCTGCTCGCCGTCCACGAGGAGGCGGGCCCGATTGAGGCCCTCGGTCTTCGCGCCCGGCCGCACGCCTCCTGCCGCGCGCAGGGCGTCGGCGACCCGTGAACCGGCCGGCAGACGTTGGATCCCGGGGCTGCGGACCTTGCCGCTGACGTCCACCACGATCTCGGTGCCGGGTCCGCCGCCCGGCACCTGCGCGCCCGCGGAGGCTTTTGGCTTCACCCCGGCGTGCGGGCCGCCGTAGGGCACGGCCGCCCGCACGACGTCGGGTGCCCGGACCTGCTGCGGGCGGCCCGCCCAGAAGTGCTGCACGGCGAGCACCGCGGCCACGACGAGCAGAACCGTGAGTGCCACCACGCTTCGGAGCTCCAGTCCGCAGCGCGCCTGCAGCCACAGCGGCATGCGGTCCCGCAGAGCCGGCCCGAACCGCTCCCGCCACGCGCCGGACCCCCCGCCGTGACCGACGGCCGAACCCGCACCCGCACCCGCACCCGTGTCGACACCGACATCGACGCCGAAGGCACGACGAGGACCGACATCAGAGAGAGGTCCGCCGACACCGGCCCGGACACCCCCGGAGCCGGCCGAGCCCTCGCCGCCATCACCAGCCCCGTCGGCGCGACCACGTCCGGCTCCCGGCGGCCCGCTCCCCCAGGCCCCCTGCTCCGCCGTTCTCTCGGCGAAGAGCGCCTCCGTGCGCCGACGGAGTGCCTCCGCCGATGCCTGTCGGCGTCCGCCCCGTCCGGAGGCGTAGCGACGGCGATGTCGGGTGCGCCCGTCGGAGACCGGACCGCGGCCCGGGCCGCTGGTCACCGTGGCTGTGCGTGAGCGTGATCGAAGTGCCATGCGCCGAGGATCGGCCACTCGACCGCCCACGCGATGATCTTGGTCAATTCCGGTGGACAACCGTCCCGTTGTGGATAACTCCCTCACCCACACGGGCCCCGGCAGACGCCAGGCCGCATCCCTCAGGCCCCACGGCCCCATCAAGCCTCACGGCCCCATCAAGCTCCTCAGGTACCTCAGGCCCCACCAAGCCAGTGAGCCCCACCAAGCCCTGAGGCAGGCTCACCACGCCCCTCAGGCGCAGTACACCCCTCCGGCTCACCAGGCACTCGGACCCGCCAATTCTCAGAGCCCTCGGGCACACCGAACCCAGATACCCGGACCCGCAGGCTCCCCGGAAACCGAAGAACCGCAAGCATCCCGCCCCTCACCGAGGCGAGACCACCGCCGCCAGCAGCCCCGGCCCCGTGTGCGCCCCGATGACCGCCCCGACCTCGCTCACATGGAGGTCCGCGAGGCCCGGGACCCGCGCCCGCAGGCGGTCCGCGAGGGCCGACGCGCGTTCGGGCGCCGCGAGATGGTGGACCGCGATGTCGACCTGTGCGCTGCCCGCCCGGTCGGCCACGATCTCCTCCAGGCGGGCGATCGCCTTGGACGCCGTCCGCACCTTCTCCAGCAACTCGATGCGCCCGCCGTCCAGCTGGAGCAGGGGTTTCACGGCGAGAGCGGAGCCCAGCAGGGCCTGCGCGGCCCCGATCCGGCCGCCCCTGCGCAGGTAGTCGAGCGTGTCGACGTAGAAGAAGGCGGACATGCCCGCGGCCCGCTTCTCCGCGGCCGTGACCGCCTCGTCGACCGTGCCGCCCGCCTCCGCCGCCGCGGCCGCGGCCAGCGCGCAGAAGCCGAGGGCCATCGCGACCATGCCGGTGTCCACCACGCGCACGGGCACCGGTGCCTCGCGCGCCGCGACGACCGCGGCGTCGTACGTGCCCGAGAACTCGGAGGAGAGGTGGAGGGAGACGATGCCCGGGGCGCCCGACTCGGCAACCTTGCGGTAGGTCTCGGCGAAGACCTCGGGGCTGGGCCGGGAGGTGGTGACGGGCCGCCGCTTCTGCAGGGCCTGGGCCACGGAGCGGGCCGAGATCTCGGTGCCCTCTTCGAGCGCCTGGTCGCCGAGGACGACGGTCAGGGGCACCGCCGTGATGCCGTGACGCTCCATCGTCCGCGGCGGCAGGTAGGCCGTTGAATCGGTGACGATCGCGACATGGCGGGACATGAGCTGGAGGTTACCTGTCGGAACGGGAGAGCGGCAGCCCGGCCCCGGGGGCCGGGGGGCGGGCCGACCGGATCACGTGGTGCTCTCGGGGCGGGGCTTCTTCTGCCAGGGGTATACCGGCCGCTGTCCGGGCGGGGTGATGGCGGGCCGGGACCGCTGATCGGCACCGCCGGTCTCGGGTGTCCCGGGCCACGTCTGTCCGCCGGACGTCGTGTCCTCCGGCTCCGGGGCGTTCGGCCAGGACGGGGTGGCGGCCGGCTCCGTCGTCCAGTGCCGCAGGGCGCCCGCTTCCACGTCTATCTGCGTGCTCAGCGAGTCGAGGTCGTCGTCCGCGAACCGGCGGGCCCGATCACGGGCCGCCCAGCGCAGGGCGTCCGCCGACCGGGTGATCCGCTCGGTGCGCTCGCGGAGCCCGGGCAGCCGGGAGGCCAGGGTGCCGCGGTCGGGTTCGGTCTCCAGGCGCTTGAGCTCGCCGTCCAGTTCGTGCCCGTGGGCGCTGAGCCGCTCGAACAGGCTCAGCGACTCCTTCAGGGACTCGTCGTCCGCGGCGCCCGCCTGCAGCGCGTCCTGCGTGGCGCGCATCGACGTACGCAGCTTCAGCCGGAGCTGCGCCAGCTCACCCGTCGGGCCCGGCTGGGCGAGGGTCCTGGCGCGCAGGGTGGTGTCCTCGACGGTGCGGCGCGCCTGGGTCAGCGTGCTCTCCACGCCGCGCTTGGCGGCGCCGACCACCTTCACGGTGACGTACGCCCCGAGGACCACGAACAGCAGGAAGAGCAGCACCACCACTGCGATCACGGCTTCCACCACGCTCCTCCTCCGTCCGGCCCCCGGCGACTGCCACGGTCCTTCAACGGTAAACGCAACGGGCAGGTCCGGAGTTCCACGAGAACCCCGAACCTGCCCGTAGGGGACTACCCCGACAGTTCGCGCACGGACACCGCCGGCGGGCGGTGAATCGCCGCCCGCCGCGCGCCGCCCGCCGGTCCGCGGCTAGGCCGGGACGATGTTGACCAGCTTCGGCGCCCGCACGATGACCTTGCGGATTCCGGCGCCGGCCAGGGCGGCGACGACCTTCTCGTCGGCCAACGCCACCTTCTCCAGTTCCTCGTCGGAGATGGACGGGGAGACCTCCAGGCGGGCCTTGACCTTGCCCTTGATCTGCACGACACAGGTCACGGCCTCGTCCACCACGTAGGCGGGATCGGCGACGGGGAAGTCCTGGTGGACGACCGACTCCGCACGGCCCAGCCTGCGCCACAGCTCCTCGGCGATGTGCGGGGCCAGCGGGGCGACCAGCAGCACCAGGGACTCGGCCACGGTGCGCGCCACCGGACCGCCCGCCTTGGTCAGGTGGTTGTTCAGCTCGGTGACCTTGGCGATGGCGGTGTTGAAGCGCAGGCCCTCCAGGTCCTGGCGGACGCCGTCGATCGCCTTGTGCAGGGCACGCAGGGTGGCCTCGTCCGGCTCGGCGTCGACCACCGTGACCTCGCCCGTGGTCTCGTCGACCACGTTGCGCCACAGCCGCTGCAGCAGCCGGAACTGGCCCACCACCGCGCGCGTGTCCCACGGCCGGGACACATCCAAGGGGCCCATCGCCATCTCGTACAGGCGCAGGGTGTCCGCCCCGTACTCGGCGCAGATCTCGTCCGGAGTGACCGCGTTCTTCAGGGACTTGCCCATCTTGCCCAGCAGCCGGGAGACCTGCTCGCCCTCGAAGTAGTACGCGCCGTCGCGCTCCTCCACCTCGGCGGCCGGGACCGCGATGCCGCGGCTGTCGCGGTAGACGTAGGCCTGGATCATGCCCTGGTTGAACAGCTTGTGGAACGGCTCGGCCGAGGACACGTGGCCCAGGTCGAACAGGACCTTCGACCAGAAGCGCGCGTACAGCAGGTGCAGCACGGCGTGCTCGGCGCCGCCCACGTACAGGTCGACACCGCCGTGCGGCTGCCCCTCGCGGGGGCCCATCCAGTACTGCTCGACGACGGGGTCGACCAGCTTCCGGTCGTTGTGCGGGTCCAGGTAGCGCAGCTCGTACCAGCAGGAACCGGCCCAGTTGGGCATGGTGTTGGTCTCGCGGCGGTACTTCTTCGGCCCGTCGCCCAGGTCCAGGGTGACGTTGACCCAGTCCTCGTTGCGGGACAGCGGGGTCTCCGGGGACGTGTCCGCGTCGTCCGGGTCGAAGGTGCGCGGCGAGTAGTCCTCGACCTCGGGCAGCTCCAGCGGCAGCATCGACTCGGGCAGCGGGTGGGCGATGCCGTCCTCGTCGTAGACGATCGGGAAGGGCTCGCCCCAGTAGCGCTGGCGGCTGAACAGCCAGTCGCGCAGCCGGAAGTTGACGGTTCCCTCGCCGATGCCCTTGCGGGCCAGCCAGTCGGTGATGCGCGCCTTGGCCTCGGTGACGCCCAGACCGTCCAGGGAGATGTCGTCGCCCGTGGAGTTGATGATCTTCGCGTCGTACGAGGCGAAGGCGTCGTCCCAGGTGGCGGGGTCGGTGCCCCGGCCGTCGGACGGCTCGACGACGCAGCGCATCGGCAGCTCGAAGGCGCGCGCGAAGGCGAAGTCGCGGGTGTCGTGGGCCGGGACGGCCATGATCGCGCCGGTGCCGTAGCCCATCAGGACGTAGTCCGCGATGAAGACCGGCACCTGCTCGCCGCTGACCGGGTTGGTCGCGTACACGCCGGTGAAGACGCCGGTCTTGTCCTTGGCCTCGGCCTGCCGCTCGACGTCGGACTTCGAGGCGGCCTGCGCGCGGTAGGCGGCGACGGCCTCCGCGGGGGTCGCGTGACCGCCGGTCCAGACGTCGTGGGTGTCCGCGGGCCAGGCGTCCGGCACGAACGTGTCGACCAGCGGGTGTTCGGGCGCCAGCACCATGTAGGTGGCGCCGAACAGCGTGTCCTGGCGGGTGGTGAAGACCGTGATCGCCTCCCCGTCGACGGGGAAGTCGACGCGGGCGCCCTCGGAGCGGCCGATCCAGTTGCGCTGCTGCAGCTTGATGGCCTCGGGCCAGTCCAGCGCGTCCAGGTCGTCCAGCAGCCGGTCCGCGTAGGCGGTGATGCGCATGTTCCACTGGCGCAGCTTGGCCTTGAAGACGGGGAAGTTGCCGCGCTCGGAGCGGCCGTCGGCGGTGACCTCCTCGTTGGCCAGCACGGTGCCCAGGCCGGGGCACCAGTTGACGGGCGCATCGGAGGCGTACGCCAGTCGGTACTCGCCCAGCAGGTCGGCGCGCTCCGCGGCGGTCAGCTCACTCCACGCGCGCGGGGTGCCGTCCGGGCCCGTCACGGGGCGCTCGCCGGACTCGAACAGGGCGACCAGCTCGGCGATCGGGCGGGCCCGGCCGGCCTCCTCGTCGTACCAGGAGTTGAAGATCTGCAGGAAGATCCACTGGGTCCACTTGTAGTACTCGGGGTCGATCGTGGCGAACGACCGGCGCTTGTCGTGGCCCAGGCCCAGCCGGCGCAGCTGGACCTTCATGTTCTCGATGTTGGCCTCCGTGGAGACCCGCGGGTGCGTGCCCGTCTGCACGGCGTACTGCTCGGCGGGCAGGCCGAAGGCGTCGAAGCCCAGGGTGTGCAGGACGTTGTGGCCGGTCATCCGCTGGAACCGTGCGAAGACGTCGGTGGCGATGTATCCCAGGGGGTGGCCGACGTGCAGGCCCGCACCCGAGGGGTACGGGAACATGTCCATGATGAACTTCTTGGGCTTCGCGACGAGAGCGGGATCGCCTGCCAGGTCACCGGTCGGGTTGGGCGCCGCGTACGTGCCCTCCGCGTCCCAGAAGTCCTGCCAGCGTGCCTCGATGTCCGCGGCCATGGCGGCCGTGTAGCGGTGCGGCGCGGCCACCTCGGAGGCGGAGGGGGTACCGCCCGCGCCGTCGGCGGCGGGGGAGGCATTCGTCTCGCTCATGATCCTCAAAGCTCCATCGATCGTCTCTGCCAGCGGCTTGGGAAATGAAAAAGCCCCTCGCACAGGAGGGGACGCCGCGCCGATGCCGACCACGATTCCTCAGTGGCCGGGACTGATCAGCGCGGCTCGCTAAGCAGAAGGCGTACGGCACGCATGGCGTCAGGGTACCCCAGCCCCGGCGGGGGTCGCGACGGGCTTCCGGCCACGCCTGGCACCCAGTGCCGGTCCCCCGCGCACAGAAAAAAGCTGAACAACGTTCAAAAGTTACTTCGCGTAACGGTCACTAAGGGGCAACACGAGCACCTTGCGGCTCTTAGATAACGACGCAATAACTCAAACCTCGTATCCATAGGTATGGCTCGACTTAGAGTGCGCCTTCGGGACCGCTTCCCCGAACTCTTTGGGAGTACCCCCCATGAAACCTCGTCGCAAGAACAGCTCGCTCCCCCAACCCGGCCGGTCGGCCTATGGGGTGGCGTCGGCTGCCGTCCTGCTCCTCATACCCCTGGTCGTCCTGCTCGGGGGTGACGGAGTCCGGGACTTCCTCAACTTCGGTGCCGGTGTGCTGTCCCTGGTCGCGCTCACGTGCTCCGTGGTGTGGGGGCTGGTCGCGACCGACCGGCTGTTCCTCAACACGCGCCAGCGCCTGATCGCGCAGGCCGTGCACCGCACGACCGCGGTCTCCTCGGTCGCGTTCCTCCTACTGCACATCACGGTGAAGCTGGCGCTGGACCACACCACGCTGATCGCCGCCGTCGTCCCCTTCGGGCTGGGCGTCTCGGGCACCAACGGGCTCATCGGCTTCGGCTCGCTCGCCGGACTGCTCATGATCTTCACGGCCGTCACCGGCGCCCTGCGCAGCGCGTTCGCCTCGCCCGCGCCGATCGCGGCCCGCTGGCGCGCCGTGCACATGCTGGCCTACCCCGCCTGGTGCTCCGCGCTCGTGCACGGCCTGTACGCGGGCCGTCCCGCGAAGCCCTACGTCACGGTGCTCTACAGCCTCTGCCTGGTCGCCGTCATGGCCGCCCTGGCGCTGCGCTCGGCCTCCGGGCCCTACAAGCGCAGGGTCGCCGACCGGATCCTGGCCGTCCTCGGCGAGGCCGGCGGCCTCGGCGCACGGGCCGCGCGCGAGGAGCGCGAGGCACCCCGTGCCGGTGCGGACACGTCCCGGCCGGGCTCCGCGTCCCGGCAGTCCGCGCAGGACACGTTCGTGCCCCCGCAGCGCCTGCCGTCCGCCGCGCAGTCGCTGTACGCCACCCCGGCCCCGGCCGCCGAGGCGGCGGGCGGCGGTTTCGCCGCCGCCTACCGCGCCGTCGGGGGCAGCTCGCCCACCGGGGATCCGCTGACCGACCCGATGGAGCGGGTCCAGATCCCCTTGGACACCCAGCCGACGGAGGCCATGCCCCGCTTCGACGGCAGCACCTCGGGCAACTGGCCCATCCCCTCCCCGCCGCCCGTCGGCGAGGCCCCGCGTTCCGCCTACGACCCGCTCGCCGACACGGGATACAACATCCCGGTCTACGACAATCAGGGCGGCAACGGATATGGCGCGAGTGATGTGTACGACACCGGTGAGACGAACCCCCTCTACGGCACGTACAACACCAACGACACGTACGACAGCGGTCCCACGACTGACGTACTGCCGGGCGCCTACGACGCTCCTGGCTCCGGTGAATCATGGAACGCCCCTTCCGGAGGCTTTTAAGTGAACGAGGCCCTGCCCGACGTCCCAGAGGTCCGCGTGGTCGGACTTCCGCAGCTCACGTCGGGTTTCGACCTGGTTGAACGACTTGACCTGCCGATGCACCTCAAGGTGCACGGTCCGCTCGAACCGATGGGCGGAGAACAGCTCGCGGGCCTCGCCGAGGCGATCTCCCTGAAGGGCCGGGGCGGCGCGGGGTTCCCCTTCGCCAAGAAGCTGCGCACGGTCGCGGAATCGGCCATCAAGAAAGGCATCCGGCCCGTCGTGGTCGTCAACGGCAGCGAGGACGAACCCGCCTGCCGCAAGGACACGGTGCTCATCAACCGCGCCCCGCACCTCATCCTGGACGGGGCGCTGCTGGCCGCCGAGGCGATGGGCGCCCGCACCCTGGTCATCGGTGTGACCCGGGCGTCGACGCAGGCCTCGATGGAGGCGGCGCTGGCCGAACGCGGACTGAGCAACCGGCGCGGATCGGCCCTGCGCGCGCGGGTGCAGCGCAACCCGGTGCGCATGGTCACCGGAGCGGCGGCCTCACTGATCCGCTCCATCGACGGCGGCCCGGCGATCCCGCCCGGCCGCAAGATCAGCGCGTCGCAGAGCGGGGTCGGCGGAGCGCCCACCCTGCTCTCGAACGCCGAGACCTTCGCCCAGCTGGCCATCGCCGCCCGCATCGGCCCCGAGCGCTACCGCAACACCGGCCTGTACGACGAACCCGGCACCGTCATGCTCACCGTCTCCGGCGCGGTCGCGCGCCCCATGGTGATCGAGGTCCCGACCGGGGTGCCGCTGCGGTACGTGCTCCAGCTGGCCGGCGCCCCGCCGAACCCGCAGGGCGTGCTCACCGGCGGCTACCACGGCAAGTGGCTGGACGCGGCGGCGCTCGACGGGGCGATCGTCTCGCGCAACTCCCTGGACGCCGTGGGCGGTTCCCTCGGCGCGGGCGCGATCCTCCCGATCAGCCAGCAGACGTGCCCGCTCGGCGAGTCGCTGCGCGTGGCCCAGTGGCTGGCCGAGGAGAGCGCCGGACAGTGCGGCCCCTGCTACCTCGGCCTGCCCGCCGCGGCGCGGGGCCTGGAGGACATCCTCAACGGCGGGGGCCCCGCGGCCCTGGAGGCCGTGAAGCAGGTCGCCAAGGCCGTGAAGCGACGCGGTGCGTGCTCGCACCCGGACGGCTCGGCGATGTTCATCGAGTCCACGCTCAAGGCGTTCACGGACGACCTGGCCGCGCATGTCCTCGGCAACGGCTGCGGCAGGCCCGTGGAGGGCGTGCTGCCGCTCTTCGAGGGCGGCCAGACCCCGACCGGCATCCCGGGCGGCCAGGGGCAGCTGGAGGCCGGCCCGAGCCGCCAGAAGATCTTCGTCGACTGGACGCTGTGCCGCGGCCACGGTCTGTGCGCGGACATCCTTCCGGAGGTCTTCGAGCTGGGCGCCGACGGTTTCCCCACCGTCGCGCAGGCGCAGGTGCCCCGGTACGCGGAGGCGAAGGCCCTGCGTGCGGTGCGGCGCTGCCCGGCGCTCGCCCTGCGCATCGAGGAGGACACCAGGTCCTCCGCCCCGGCCCGCAACAACCTGCCCGTTCTCTCGCAGGGCCGCGGTCGCCGGGCTCTGGGCAGCGGCCGCTGAACACGACGAAGGCGGGCCACTCGATTCGAGTGGCCCGCCTTCAACTGCTGTGGAGCTAAGGAGAATTGAACTCCTGACCTCCTGCATGCCATGCAGGCGCTCTACCAACTGAGCTATAGCCCCTTGCGGTGTTCCGCCCGGTTCCCCCGGCGGCGACGCCAACATTACACGGTCTCCCGGGTGCATCACCAAATCGTTTCCGTTCTGTACGGATACGGGGGATAGTGTCGGCCTTCGTGACCTTGATCGCCGTCCCCCGTGACCGCCGCGCCCGCCTCGCCCTGGGGGCCTGCCTGCTGTCCTTCACGGCGTTCTGGATCGCCCAGCGGGCCGCACACGTGTCGCTGGTCGACCTGATGGTGTACCGCGCGGAGGGCGCGACGGTACGCGCCGGCGGCGACCTCTACGCGCTGCGGGCGACGCGGGCCCGTCTCCCCGCCACGTATCCGCCCTTCGCCGCCCTGCTCTTCGTCCCGTTGACCCTGCCGGGCGCCGGGACCGTACGCACCCTGGCCACGGCCGGGAACCTCGCCCTGGTCGTGGCGTTCGCCGGGCTCGCGCTGCGGCTGGTCGGGCACCGGCGCCGGGAGGGCGTCTGGTGGGTGGCGGCGGCGTCCGTGTGGTGCGAACCGGTGTGGACGACCCTGCGGTACGGGCAGATCAACCTGCTGATCGCCGTCCTGGTGCTGTGGGACCTGACCCGCCGGCCCGGCCACCGGTGGGCCGGACTCGGCATCGGGATCGCCGCGGCCATCAAGCTGACGCCCGCGCTTTTCGCCGTCTTCCTGCTGGTCACCGCACTGACGGCACGGATCGGCCGGCACTCCGGGGAGCCGTGGCTGGGGCACGCGCGCGGGGCGGCCGTCGCCTTCGCGGGCGCCACGCTGTCGGCGGCGGCGCTCCTGCCGCACGACTCCTGGCGGTTCTGGACCCGCATCGTCTTCGAGGCGGAGCGCGCCGGGCTCGCGGAGAACACCGCGAACCAGTCGCTGCGCGGGCTGCTGGCCCGGCTGCTGCACTCCCCCGACCCGGGGTGGTGGTGGGTCGCCGCGGCGGCGTGCGCGGGCGCCGCGGGACTCGCCGTCTCGGTGGCCGCGGAGCTGCGCGGCCACCGCTCCTGGGCGACGGCCGCCTGTGCGGCGACGGCCCTGCTGGTGAGCCCGGTCTCCTGGTCGCACCACTGGGTCTGGTGCGTGCCGATGGCGCTGGTGGCGGCGGCCGACCCGAGGCGGGCCGGGTGGGCGGCGCTGGTCTTCTGCTCGTACGCGCCGTGGTGGGTGCCGCACGGTCCGGGCCGGCACGAACTGCGGCAGACGGGTGCCGAGTTGACGTTGTCGGCGCTCTACGCCGCGGCCGCCCTGGGCTTCCTCGCCCTGACCGCGGCCAGGTTCGCGCGGTCCGGGCCGGACGGCGGGCTCAGGCCGTCGCGAACGAGTAGAACCGCTTCAGAGTGCAGTGCTCGTCCAGGAGTCGCCCGTAGATGGGCTCACCCTCCAACTCCCGGTAGGTCTCGATCGGATCGCCTTTTATGATCAGCGCCCGTGCGCATTCCTCGCACCAGTACTGGTAGTCGTGATTGAGCGGTTCCATGTCGCGGACGATCGGCGTGCCGCTGCCGCACCAATCGCACTTCCGCCTGTGTGCACCCATCGATCAGCTCCAGCTGTGGCCGCAGGCCGTGCACACGTAGGAGATCCCGCCGTTGTCCCCGAGGACCTGGGCGACATGGGCGGAACCGCAGGAAGGGCAGTCGAGGAGGGTGGCTGTCTTCCGGATCACCGCCGCTCCGGGGAGACGGTCGATCCCCCCGAGGATGCTCGCTGGCATCGCTACTCCCTCCCGTCGGGCCGCGCCCCCTTCCGGCCGTCTGATTCTGCCACGGCCGGGCCGATACGGTCAGCGACGCCCGCGTACCAGTCCGGACACGCCACCCGGCCTCGCGGGGGCGGCCGGTACGAACGTGCACGCCAGAGCCACATCCGCAGAGGTATACGCCCCGGGAGCCCCAAGTGACTCAAGCAGAACCGAGAAGAGTACGCCGGAGTCCGCGAGCGCCCACCCTACGCCCGCCACGGACGCCGCGCCGAACGTCAACCGGACCGGAACGGGGGCCTGTTGCCCCACTCCCCCGCCGGGACCGGACGGAACGGGGGGGCAGACGAAAAATCCCGCCCCCTGACGGAGGCGGGATCTTCATCACCGGTCTTCGACGACTCCGGAGAGCCGGTCCGTGGAGCTAAGGAGAATTGAACTCCTGACCTCCTGCATGCCATGCAGGCGCTCTACCAACTGAGCTATAGCCCCTTGCGTTCTTCCCGCTCGGCGGGGCGAACAAGAAGAACTTTAACCGGTGACCTGCCGGAAAGTGAAATCCGGGTCCCGACCCCTCGCGAGGGCGCACGTGGACGGCTCAGTCGTCGTCGCCGAGCACCGGCTCGGGCAGCGTGCCCGCGTTGTGCTCCAGCAGCCGCCAGCCGCGCGCGCCCTGTCCGAGGACCGACCAGCAGCAGTTGGAGAGGCCGCCGAGGCTCTCCCAGTGCTGGGATTCGAGACCGAGGAGGCGCCCGATGGTCGTACGGATGGTGCCTCCGTGGCTGACCACCACGAGGGTGCCGTCCTCGGGGAGCTTGTCGGCGTGCCGCAGCACCACCGGAGCGGCGCGGTCGGCGACCTCGCTCTCCAGCTCGCCACCGCCGCGGCGGACGGACTCACCGCGCTTCCACGCGGCGTACTCCTCGCCGTGCCTGGCGATGATCTCGGTGTGCGTCAGCCCCTGCCAGACGCCGGCATAGGTCTCGCGCAGCCCCTCGTCGTGGGCCACCTCCAGGCCGGTGAGCGCGGCCAACTGGGCAGCCGTGTCGGCGGCGCGCCGGAGGTCGGATGCGATGATCGCGTCCGGACGCAGCGAGGCGAGCAGCCGGGCGGCCCGGCGGGCCTGGCCGATGCCGGTCTCGGTGAGTTCGACGTCGGTGGTGCCCTGGAAACGGCGCTCCACGTTCCAGGAGGTCTGGCCGTGCCGCCACAGGATGATGCGGCGGCCCCGGCCCTTCTTCCGCTCGTCCGCTCCCGCGGGTCCGCTCACAGCAGCCCCCCGAAGTCGGCTGAGTCCTCCTCCTCGGCCTGCAGCTTGGCGTGCTCCTCGGCCTTGCCGCGCGTCGCCTTGGCGTCGGCGGGCAGCTCCAGCTCGGGGCAGTCCTTCCAGAGGCGCTCCAGCGCGTAGAAGACGCGCTCCTCGCTGTGCTGGACGTGGACGACGATGTCGACGTAGTCGAGGAGGACCCAGCGGGCCTCGCGGTCGCCCTCGCGGCGGACCGGCTTGGCGCCGAGCTCCTTGTTCAGCCGCTCCTCGATCTCGTCGACGATCGACTTGACCTGGCGGTCGTTGGGTGCGGAGGCCAGCAGGAAGGCGTCCGTGATCGACAGCACGTCGCTGACGTCGTAGGCGATGATGTCGTGCGCGAGCTTGTCGGCGGCCGCCTGGGAGGCGGTGGTGATGAGCTCGATCGAACGGTCAGTGGCGGTCACTACGAAGCTTTCGGTCGGGAACAGGGATGGCTGGGGTACGGGGTCGCCCCCGCGCGCCGCAGCCCGTCGGCGGTCTGGAACCCTCACGGGTCACCTCAAGGGTCTCACGGCGCGCCGACGACACCCCACGTGATGACGGGATCACGCCCCGGACCTGCCGGGGCGCTCTCCCGTCAGGACGCGGTGCGGAAGTCCTGGCCCAGCACGACCGACACGTCCGCGTTGGACGTGACCTTGCCCTTCTTCACCGAGGCGGTGGGCAGGCCGAGGGTCTTGGCGACCTCGATCGCGTCGTCCTTGCTCTTCGCGTCGGCGTAGGTGATCCCGGACACGCTCCGGGTGGCGTCGGCGGTGCCGCCGTCCACGAAGGTGTAGCCGCCGTTGATCAGGGCCACGCGGGCCTTCTCGGCGCCCTCCTTGGTGCCGCCGGCGTTCGTGATGCCGACCCGCACCGCGTCGCCCTGCTGCGGGCTCTTCGCGGCACCGCCCAGGACGTTCTTGACGACGCCGTCGCCGGTCCTCGCGGTGAGCGTGCCGTCGGACCGCACCGGCAGCAGCGTGGTCCGGAAGTCGCCGCCCTTGGCGTGGTCGGCGAGCTTGGCGAGGAAGGAGCCGAGATCCTTGTCGTTCAGGGAGGGGTCGAGGATCTGGGCCAGCGTCTGCACGGTGGTCGTGGCGGCCTGCGGGTCGGACGAGAGCTTGCGGAGGACGCCCTGCATGACCTGGCCGAACCGCTGCAGCTGCGCGTCCTGGGCCTCGCCCGAGGCGCGGTAGGTGGCGTAGGCGACGGCCATCCTGCCGCTGAGGGTCTGCTTCTCGCCCCGGTGCACGAGGGGGTCGGCGCCCTTCTTGGACGACTTGGCGTCGGGGTCGGGCACGTCGGTGTCGGTGTCGATGTCGATGTTGCCGACGAGCTCGACGAGGTTGTTCAGGTAGGGGGTGTCGAGGCGCCAGGTGCCCTCGATGTCGGTGCCCAGGACCGTGTCGATCGCGTCGCGCGTGCCCGAGGAGCCGTCGTCGTCCACGGACTTGGCGAGCGTGGTCGTGGTGCCGTCGTCGCCGGTCAGGGCCAGCGAGTTGGGCAGCAGGACGGTCGCGCCCCGCCCGGTGGTGGTGTTGTCGACGAGCAGCGCCGTGGAGGTGCCGCCCTTCTTGGTGTTGTGGAGGTGGACGACGATCACGTCGCGGTTCTGCGCCCCCGCGGACGTGGGGGTGCCGGAGGCGGCGTCCGAGGAACTGCCGGGCAGCTTGCCCGCGTACCAGAGGTAGCCGACGCCGCCGACGGCCACCAGGGCGAGGACCACGACCAGGGCGACGACCCGGCTGCGGGCGCGGCGCTTGGCCTCCTCGCGCCGCTCGGTGCGGTTCTCGGTGAACTTCAGCCAGTCGATGACGTCCTCGGAGTCACCGTCCGGGTCCTCGACGAACGCGAACTGCTCGTCGCCGCGGTCCCGTTCGGCGGCGCGCGGCGCGTTCTCCTCCTCCGCGGGTGCGGACTGCTGGGGGATGTACGCGGTCTGTTCCGCGACCCGCGGCTGCCGGCCGGTGCCCGAGGCCTGGCCGTAGGGGTCGTACGCGCTCCCGTCGGCCCCCGTGGCCGGCCGGCCGTAGGGGTCGTAGGACGCGTACGGGTCGTAGGGCGGTACGGGCTGCTGCTGCCCGGTGTCGTAGGGGGCCACCGGCTGCTGCTGCCCGGTGTCATAGGGGGCCACCGGCTGCTGCTGCCCGGTGTCATAGGGGGCCACCGGCTGCTGCTGCCCGGTGTCGTAGGCGGACGCGGGGGGCTCGGCGCCGGTCGCGTACGGGTCGTAGCCGTACCCCTGCTGCTGCCCGTAGGGGTCGTACCCCTGCTGCTGCGGGACCTGCCCGGGCGGCACCTGCCGGTACACAGGCTGCCCGAACTCGTCGTAGCCGACGATCTCGTACTGGTCGCCGCCCGCGTATCCGTCGTATCGGTCGTTCACCGGTGCCCCTCTCGGCTCACTCGCCGCGGTACAGCTCGCGCTTGTCGATATAGCGCACCACACCGTCCGGCACCAGGTACCAGACGGGGTCGCCCTTGGCGACCCGGGCCCGGCAGTCCGTGGACGAGATGGCGAGCGCGGGGACCTCGACGAGCGAGACACCGCCCTCGGGGAGACCCGGGTCCGTCAGGGTGTGGCCGGGCCGGGTGACCCCGATGAAGTGCGCGAGGGAGAAGAGTTCCTCCGTGTACCGCCAGGTCAGGATCTGGCCGAGCGCGTCGGCGCCCGTGATGAAGAACAGGTCCGTGTCGGGGTTGAGCGCACGCAGGTCGCGCAGGGTGTCCGTGGTGTAGGTCGGGCCGCCGCGGTCGATGTCGATGCGGCTCACCGAAAACTGCGGGTTCTCGGCGGTCGCGATGACCGTCATCAGATAGCGGTCCTCGGCCGGGGTGACCTCGCGTGCGGTCTTCTGCCACGGCTGCCCGGTCGGCACGAACACGACCTCGTCGAGGTGGAACTGCGCGGCGACCTCACTGGCCGCCACGAGGTGCCCGTGGTGGATCGGGTCGAACGTCCCGCCCATGACGCCGAGGCGGCGCTTGCCCGGGGTCGACGGGCCGTGGCCCGTGCCCGGCACCAGGCGGTCCACGGCGCGGTGTCCGGCGCCGCTCGCCGGACCGGTAGGCATGTCCTGCTCTCCCATGCGTGCAGACCCTACCGGCCCGGCCGACGGGCTCCGGCCGACAGGCCCCCCTGCCCCGTCCCGGCCGCCCGGACGGGACTCAGCGGTCCCGGTTGAAACGGGTGGTGATCCACAGCAGGAGGAGCAGCACGACGAACGCGCCGCCACCGGTCAGGTACGGGCTGAGGCTCTCGTGGTTGCCGCCGTGCTCCTCGCCCTCTGCGGCAAGGGTGACCAACTGGGCAGCGGTGCTGTGGAAGCTCATCTTCGGCAGGACCTATCCGGTGTGGGCGGGATAAAGACGTCCGGGCCATCGTATGCGGGGGCCCCGGCACCCCTCACCCCGACTCCGCCGTTGGGGAGGCCGGTTGCCCGCGGAGGCGGCCGTACCGTGCCCACCGCCGGGGGGTCAGTCGTCGTCGCGCTTGTAGCCGCGCAGCAGGAACCAGGCGAGCAGGACGATCCCGACCACGCAGACGATCAGCACGACCCGGAGCAGACTGCCCGGCCCCTGCTGGTCCGCCGCGCTCGCGGCCTCGGTGAGCCAGGCGGCTGCGGGGATGTGCTCCATGGGATCGCTCCTTACGGTGTGCTGCCCTGCCACCGTATCTCCGCCTAGGCTGGAGTCCGCTTCGGGGGCAACACAGGGCAATCACACGCATGGGGGAACACATGTCCGACGACAGCCACGGGCAGAACGGGCACGAGCGGGTGCCGGGCAGGTCGCGCAGGCGCTTCCCGGAGATCTCCTCGCGGGCGTACGAGCATCCGGCCGACCGCTCGGCCCTGGTGGCGCTGCGCAGGCTCAGCGGTTTCGACACGGTCTTCAAGGCACTCAGCGGGCTGCTTCCCGAGCGCAGTCTGCGGCTGCTCTTCCTGTCGGACTCGGTGCGGGTCTCGGACGCGCAGTTCGCGCACCTCAACGACATGCTGCGGGACGCCTGCTACATCCTGGACCTGCAGAAGGTCCCGCCGATGTACGTCACGCAGGACCCCCGTCCGAACGCGATGTGCATCGGCCTGGACGAGCCGATCATCGTCGTCACCACGGGGCTGGTCGAGCTGCTGGACGAGGAGGAGATGCGGGCGGTCGTCGGCCACGAGGTGGGCCACGCGCTGTCCGGCCACTCGGTGTACCGCACGATCCTGCTGTTCCTGACCAGCCTGGCGATCCGGGTCGCCTGGATCCCGCTCGGGAACCTCGCGATCATGGCGATCGTGACCGCGCTGCGCGAGTGGTTCCGCAAGTCCGAACTGTCGGCGGACCGCGCGGGGCTGCTGGTCGGACAGGACCTGCTGGCCTCCATGCGGGGCCTGATGAAGATCGCGGGCGGCAACCACCTGCACGAGATGAACGTGGACGCGTTCCTCGCCCAGGCCGAGGAGTACGAGGCGGGCGGCGACCTGCGCGACTCCGTGCTCAAGATCCTCAACGCCCTCCCCCGGTCCCACCCGTTCACCACGGTGCGCGCGGCCGAGCTGAAGAAGTGGGCCGAGTCCCGCGACTACCAGCGGATCATGGACGGCCACTACCCGCGGCGGACCGAGGACAAGGACACCTCGGTCTCGGACTCCTTCCGGCAGTCCGCGGCCAGCTACGCCAGTGACGTCAAGAACTCCAAGGACCCGCTGATGAAGCTGGTCAGCGATCTCGCGGGCGGCGCGGGCGACCTCGGCGGACGGGTGCGGCGCGGCTTCGGCGGCTTCGCCTCGGGCGGCGCCCCGAAGGACGGGGCCCCGCCGCAGACGCCGCCGCAGGACGGGCCGCCCCGGGACGAGGACCCCTACGGCGACCACCCCGACGGAAGGGCCTGACCTCGGGGCGGGTGCCCCTGGGACGGCCGGCCCCGGGGCGGGGGGGGGGGGGGGGGGGGGGGGGGGGGGGGGGGGGGGGGGGGGGGGGGGGGGGGGGGGGGAGAAAGATGAAATGCGCGCCGACGCCGTTCTCCTTACC
>NZ_JBVHPY010000001.1:208603-227010 GCF_055567695.1 Streptomyces sp. NPDC026417 | reverse complement strand
CCCCTCAGTGAGCCCCCCCCAAGGGAAGGACTGGCTCTGGGGGGGGTTCCCCTGGGGACGCCGGCACCGGGGGCGGAAACGGACCGGGGCCCGCGTCCCCGGGCCGGTGCCCGCCGATAGGAGCACGTGGGCCCGACACGGGCGGCCCTCGGCGGACGGCCTCCGTGGCCGTCGGGCGGGTCAGACCTTCGGCTGCGCGCTCGCGGCCAGCGACCCGCACAGCGCCGTGGCACCGCCCGTCGCGTACGGATTCGTGCCGGCGGGCCCGCCCGCCTTCGCCGTCTGGCCCGCGAGCAGCGGGCGCAGATGGCTGGTCGAGTCCTCGGCGCAGGCGAGCGGTCCGGCCTGGACGTAGGAGACGACCAGCTCGGCCTGGTGCATCCGCAGGTCGTCGCGGTCGAAGCGGAAGTGCAGCTCGCGCCGGACGGTGAACAGCGAAGCCTTCGCCTCGTCGTCCGAGCCCGTGGGCCGCAGCGCGTACACGAGGGTGTGGTCGGCGACGACCTCCAGGGTGTTCGAGTCGAACTCGGCGGCCTGGAGGGTGCCCTGCACACGGACCTCGCTGTCGGCGAGCTCCTCGCGGGACGGGTCGAAGCGCACCAGCCAGCCGGTGGGCGCGTGCCGTCCGTCCGCCGCCGGGTGGTCGAAGCTCTCGTCGAACTGGTCGAGCTGCTGCGGGTCCAGCAGGATCCGCACCGGCCGGGTGACACCGCCGGTCAGCACCTCCGGGTCCAGCGAGGACCGGACCAGGTAGTCCTTGGCGGTGGTCAGGGCCGCGACGACCTGGCTGTCCGAGAAGTGCGCGGTGCGCCGCGAGGCGGGCATGGTGAACCCGTCGGCACCGACGCGGAACTGGGCCGCCGGGCTGTGCGCGTACAGGTCCTTGACGCTCACGGACCCCGGCACCGCGCTCTGCGGCGCCAGCGGGATCACCGTCATCCGCAGCGGCTCGGGGGGCTGGGCGACGGGGCTCTGGTACGGATGGCGTACGCCCATGTAGATCGCCGTGCCGAAGGCGACCGCGATGAGCAGGACGAGGATCAGCGCCTGCCGGGACAGACCGCGGTGCAGCGGCGGCCGGCGGCGGACGGCCGGGGCGTGATCGTCCACCCGCTCCCGGGCGGAGAACTCCTGCAGGCGGGCAGCACGGACGAACGACTCGTCGAACACGACGGATCGGTACTCGTCCTCTCCACCACCGGGAGCCCCCTCGGGCGCCCCCTCAGGTGGGTCTCCAGGCCCGCCCATACCTTCAGGGTAGGTCTCGCGGAGCCCCGGTAAACGCACGGCTCTGCGACAACTTCAGGGCGTGCGGGGGACCGCCGGCACCGCCGGCCGGGAGTAGTCGGCCGAAACCGACGGGTTCACCCCCGTGACCTTGTCCTGCTCCTGTTCCAGGCCCGTGGAGGCGGGCGGCGGGACCGGGTCCTGGCGGCCGGACGAGGCGCCGCGGTAGACGGCGGTGAAGGCGAGCGCGACCATGCCGACACCCATCAGGAGCGCCAGCATCCAGGCGACGGGCCGGTGCCAGCGGCCCGGTCCCGCGTACGTCCCCGCCGGGCCGTAGGGGCCGTCCAGGGCGTCCGGGTCGTCCGGATCGGGGCCTTGGCCGAAATCGGTGGTGCCGTCGGGACCGTAGCCGTCCTCGTCCCCGCGGCCCCTGGCGTGCGCCCGGCGGGCCTCGTCGGAGGCCTCGGCGCGGGCCCTGGCGGCGGCGAGCAGCCGCTCCACCGCGCTCGGCTCGTGGACCACGGCCGCCCGGACGAAGTCCTCGTCGAAGACCACGGAGGCGAACTCTTCGTCCCAGCCTCCGCGGTCGCGGTCGTCGTCGGGCTCCCGGCCGTCCGGAAACGGCGTGCCCCCCACGTCCTCCGGCACGGATCCAGAGTAGACCTGGGGGGTCATTTTGGGCAGACGGTACGGAAATTCATCCGCCTGGCGAGACGCGTCCCGGTGGGGCGGCCTCAGCGCCGGACGTGCCCGTCCCCGGTCACGATGTACTTGGTGCTCGTCAGCTCCGGCAGCCCCATGGGGCCCCGGGCGTGGAGCTTCTGCGTGGAGATGCCGATCTCGGCGCCGAAGCCGAACTGGCCGCCGTCCGTGAAGCGCGTCGAGGCGTTGACGGCGACCGTCGTGGAATCGACCAGACGGGTGAACCGGCGGGCCGCCTGCTGCGAGGTGGTGACGATCGCCTCGGTGTGCCCGGAGGTCCACAGCCGGATGTGCTCCACGGCCCGGTCGAGCGAGTCCACGACGGCGGCGGCGATGTCGTAGGACAGGTACTCGGTCTCCCAGTCCTCGGCCGTGGCCTCGACGACCGTGGCCTTGGAGTCCTTCGCGTACGCCGCCACCCGCTCGTCGGCGTGCACGGTGACCCCGGCCTCCGCGAGCGCGTCCAGGGCGCGCGGCAGGAACGCGGGGGCGATGTCCTGGTGGACCAGCAGCGTCTCGGCGGCGTTGCAGACGCTGGGGCGCTGCGCCTTGGAGTTGATCAGGATGTCGATCGCCATGTCGAGGTCGGCGTGCGCGTCCACGTAGACGTGGCAGTTGCCGGTCCCGGTCTCGATGACCGGGACGGTCGACTCCTGCACGACCGTGCGGATCAGGGAGGCGCCGCCGCGCGGGATCAGGACGTCGACCAGTCCGCGGGCCCGCATCAGCTCGCGGACGGACTCCCGGCTCTCGCCGGGCACGAGCTGGACCGCGTCGGCGGGCAGCCCGGCGCCGCCCACGGCGTCGCGCAGCACCCGTACGAGCGCGTTGTTGGACTCGTAGGCCGACGAGGAGCCGCGCAGCAGCACGGCGTTGCCGGACTTCAGGCAGAGGGCCGCGGCGTCGACGGTGACGTTCGGGCGGGCCTCGTAGATGATGCCGACGACGCCGAGGGGGACGCGCACCTGGCGCAGGTCGATGCCGTTGGGGAGGGTCGAGCCGCGGACGACCTCGCCGACGGGGTCGGGCAGGGCCACCACGTCCCGGACGTCGGAGGCGATCGCGCGCACCCGCTCGGGCGTGAGCGTCAGCCGGTCGATGACCGTCTCGCTGGTGCCGGCCTCGCGAGCCCGGGCGATGTCCTTGGCGTTGGCCGCGACGATCTCGCTCGTACGGACCTCCAGAGCGTCCGCGATGGCGAGCAGCGCGTCGTCCTTCTCGGCCCGCGGCAGGGGGGCGAGATCGGCGGCGGCGGCCTTCGCACGGTAGGCGGCCTGGGTGACCGGGGACATCGAGTCGTACGGCGAGAGCGTGGTCATGACGGCAGCCTAATGCTCCGAATGGGGCCGTTCAGCTCGTGTCCCAAACCCCGAGACACCCGGCGAAGGCGGCTCAAAAGGGATGGACGCCCACCGGAGTGGCCGGGAGCGGCCCGTACCCCTCGGCGATGCGGTGGTGGTACGTCTCCCGGTCGATGACCTCGAGGCCGACGATCTCCCAGGGCGGGAGCTTGGCGGTCTGCCGGTGCTCGCCCCACAGGCGCAGCGCGACCGCCGCCGCGTCGTGCAGGTCGCGGGCCTCCTCCCAGTACCGGATCTCCGCGTGGTCGTTCGCGTACCGGCTGGTCAGCAGGAAGGGGTGGTCGTGGGCGAGCTGTTCGAGGGCCCGCCGGACCTCCTTCAGCGGCGCCTCGCCGCCCGAGACGCTGAGCGTGACGTGCCAGAGCCGGGGCACGTCCCGGGGTTCCTCACCCTCGTACAGGTCACCGGCGGCGACGCTCGTGAGGGCCCGTTCCTCGCCTATCGTCCGGGAGGTGCCACCACCGCGGGACGCCGCCGCCCCAGGGCGCACTCGTCTCACGACGGCCTCCTTCACGCGATGGTCGAGCGGAATCTCCCTGCAACAAAGTTGAACAGCTACGGCGCGATCGCGTGGCGGTTTTACGGAACGTCCCTCGCCGGAGGGCGGGAGAATCGGCCGTTCAGGGCCACCGTGGCCGGTTGTCCCACGGAGTGTCCGGGACGCGTTCTACGGGTGCAGGAGCACCAGGTCGTCCCTGTGTACGACCTCCCGCTCGTAGGCGGCACCCAGCTCGCGCGCCAGTTCCCGGGTCGAGCGCCCGATCAGCTGCGGGATCTCCTTGGCGTCGAAGTTCACCAGGCCGCGCGCGACGGCGCGCCCCTCGCCGTCGCGCAGCTCGACCGGGTCGCCCGCGGTGAACTCGCCCTCGACCGCCGCGATGCCCGCGGGCAGCAGGGAGGTGCGCCGCTCGACGACCGCGCGGACCGCGCCGTCGTCCAGGGTGAGCGCGCCCTGCGGGGTGGAGGCGTGCTGCAGCCACAGCAGCCGGTCCGCGGAGCGCCGCCCGGTGGGGTGGAAGTAGGTGCCCGTGTCCCGGCCCGCGAGGGCGTCGGCCGCGTGCACGGCGGACGTGAGGACCACCGGGATGCCCGCGGCCGCCGCGATGCGCGCCGCCTCGACCTTGGTGACCATGCCGCCGGTGCCGACACCGGCCCTGCCCGCGCTGCCGATCTCGACGTGCGCGAGGTCCTGCGGGCCGTGCACCTCCGCTATCCGCGAGGTGCCGGGCCTGCTGGGGTCGCCGTCGTACACGCCGTCCACGTCGGAGAGCAGGACCAGCAGGTCCGCCCGTACGAGGTGGGCGACGAGCGCGGCGAGCCGGTCGTTGTCGCCGAATCTGATCTCGTCCGTGGCGACCGTGTCGTTCTCGTTGACGACCGGCAGGGCGCCCATCGCCAGGAGCTTGTCGAGGGTGCGGGAGGCGTTGCGGTGGTGGGCGCGGCGACTGGTGTCGTCGGAGGTGAGCAGCACCTGTCCGACGCGGATGCCGTGCCGGGCGCAGGAAGCGGTGTAGCGGGCCACCAGCAGGCCCTGGCCGACGCTGGCAGCGGCCTGCTGCCGGGCCAGGTCCTTGGGGCGGCGGCGCAGCCCCAGCGGGGCGAGTCCGGCGGCGATGGCGCCGGAGGAGACGAGGACGATCTCCCGCTCCCCGCCGCTGCGGCTCTTGGCGAGGGCGTCGACGAGGGCGTCGACCCGGTCCGCGTCGAGGCCGCCCGCGGCCGTGGTCAGGGACGAGGAGCCCACCTTGACGACGATCCTGTGGGCGTCCGCCACACCTTGCCTTGCCGCTGACACGTACTTCCCCAATGTCTGTGAGGTCCGACCAGCCCGGTACGTGCAATCTACGTGAGCCCGGGCGGCCGGCGCCGCCGCGTTTCGAGGGGCGGACGGGCGCGCTGGTCACGGGGGTCGGGGCAGGATGCCCGTTTTCCGGTGATAGTTCTCACCGAAGATTGCTAGCCGGGCGCCAGAGGTCATACGGTCAGTGGTCGGCCAGGTCATGCCTGCCGTCGTCACCCCCGCTTCGCCCATCCGCCGCATCCCTTCGCAGGAGCCCAGCCCGTGCCTTCCGCACGCCTCGCCCCCCGCCGCATCGTGCAGCTCTCCGCACTGCTCGCGATGTTCGCGCTCTTCACGGCGCAGATCGTCTCCGCTCTGCTGCCGTCCGTCCCGGTGTTCGTCGCCGCGAGCGCGGCGGGTCTCGCCCTCGACGTCTATCTGCAGTACCGCGACCCCGGTCTGCTCGCGCTGCTCGGCAAGGTCCGCTTCGACGTCACGGTCCGCCAGTTGCTGCGCGACATGCTGATCCTCGTGGGGCTGCTGCGGATCGACGGCATCGACCCGGAGCGCGAGCAGGCACCCCTGCTCGTCGCCCTGTGCCTCTTCTACGGGCTGCACTTCGCGTGCCAGGCGGTCGCCGTGCTGGTCCGCCGCACC
This sequence comes from Streptomyces sp. NPDC026417, assembly GCF_055567695.1. Lineage (NCBI taxonomy): Bacteria > Bacillati > Actinomycetota > Actinomycetes > Kitasatosporales > Streptomycetaceae > Streptomyces > Streptomyces sp. NPDC026417. The sequence continues at coordinate 221,280 of NZ_JBVHPY010000001.1, read as the reverse complement.
CGTACGCTGCCGATCGTCACCCGCAACATCGACGCCTCCGCGCTGCGCCTGAGCGCCGCTCCGCCGCGCATCCTGGCCCGTCGGCAGGGCCACCGCCTGCTGACCTTCTCGGTGCCGGCCACGGTCGGCCTGGTGGTCACCGCCGCGACCGAGGACGCCCTGTGGGGCGGCATCGGTGTCGGCGTCTCCCTGCTGCTGATGGCCGGAGGCACCGTCCACCTCGGCACCTGGCTGCTCCCGAAGAAGCGCGCCAGGAGCGAGCAGAAGGTCATGGAGTGGCTGGACGAGTGGCTGGCCCAGTACCGGCCGACGGTCGCCATGTACTTCTCCGGCGGGACGACGTCCGCGTACCAGGCGAACATGTGGCTCTCCACGCTCTCCCAGATCGACGCCAAGCCGCTGATCGTGCTGCGCGAGCGCTTCATGGTCCAGAAGATCGACGCGACCGACGTCCCGATCATCTGCTTCCCGAAGGTGTCGACGATGTTCTCCCTGGAGAACTCGACACTGAAGATGATGCTGCACCCGGCCAACGCCGCGAAGACCTCGCAGGTGCTGCGCATCCCGACGATCAAGCACGCGTTCACCAACCACGGCGAGAGCGACAAGCTGTCCTCCTGCAACCCGTACGCGAAGGCGTACGACGAGGTGTGGGTGGCCGGGCCCGCGGCCCGCGAGCGCTACCTGATGGCCGAGGTCGGCGTCGAGAACAAGGACATCGTCGAGGTCGGCCGTCCGCAGCTGGCGCCGATCCGCCCCTACTCGGGCGCCCCGACGGGCACGTACACGACCGTGCTGTACGCCCCCACCTGGGAGGGCTGGGACGGCAACCCGGGCAACACCTCGGTGGTGCTGGCCGGCGAGAACATCGTCCGGCGGCTGCTGGCCGACGACGGCGTGCGCCTGCTCTACAAGCCGCACCCGATGACCGGCTCCGTCGACCCGCGTGCGGGCGCTGCCAACGAGCGCATCAAGGCGATGATCCGCGAGGCCAACACCAAGCGGTCGGGCGCCCGCCCGGGTGCGGAGGCCGCCGCCGAGCTGACCCGCCGCACCGCCGAGCTGGACAGGCTGACCTCCACCGCGTTCCGCGCCAGCGCCGACGAGATGGAGCGGATGCTGCTCCAGGGCGCGCCGCACGGCGACCGCGAGGCGGAGATCGCCCGGGCGACCACGGCGTGGGAGTCCGCCTACTGGGCGTCCTTCCCGGAGTGGGAGCACCAGATCATCACGGACGCGCGTCCGGCGATCTTCACCTGCTTCAACCAGGCGGACCTGCTGATCAGCGACGTCTCCTCGGTGGTCTCCGACTGGCTGTCCAGTGAGAAGCCCTACGCCGTCGCCAACACCTCGGGCATGACCGAGGCGGCGTTCCGCGCGGGCTTCCCGACGGTCTCCGCGGGCGTCGTCCTCACGCCCGCCGCGGACGGTGTCCCGGCCCTTCTGGAGTCGGTCCGCTCCCCGGAGAAGGACCTCTTCACCGCGGCGCGCGCCGAGCTCAAGGAGCACCTGCTGGGCCCCTCGGACCCGCCGTCCCTGGCCCGCTTCAACGCGGCGATCGACGCCCTGTGCGGCAAGGCCGACGAGCGCCGCGTGCGCATGGAGTCCCGTCTCGCCGCGGAGATCCCCGCCCAGCGCGGCGCCGCCGAGGAGACGGCCCACGAGTCCGACCAGGGCCTGGAGGCCGTGGAGACCGTGGAGACCGAGGACAACGGCGCGGAGGACTCCGTCACCGCGTAGGTCCCGCGCATACGACGAAGGGCCCCGGAAGCAGCGCTTCCGGGGCCCTTCGCGTGTCCGGCATCCCGGGTCACCCGGGGCAGACCGTCGCCGGCAGCTCGGGCAGACCGCGCCGCTCGTCCCTGTGATCGGCCGAGTCGAGACGGCTCCGGCCCGGCGCCGAGGCGGCCGGGGACGGCAGAACGCCCCGATCCGTCGCGGATCGGGGCGTCCCGTGGACCTCGTAGGAGCGGGGCCGGCGAGCGGCTAGAACGGCTCGAAGTCGTCGTACTCCTGCTCCGACTCGTCCCGTTCCGCCTGCTTGTCGCGGCGGCGCTGGGCAGCCGGCCGGGGGGCGTCGAAGCGGTGGTCCTCACCGCGTCGGCCGAGCATCTCGGCGCCGGCCATGACCGTGGGCTCCCAGTCGAAGACGACCGCGTTCTCCTCGGGGCCGATGGCGACGCCGTCGCCCGAGCGGGCGCCCGTCTTCATCAGCTGGTCCTCGACGCCGAGGCGGGCGAGCCGGTCGGCGAGGTAGCCGACGGCCTCGTCGTTGCTGAAGTCGGTCTGCCGCACCCAGCGCTCGGGCTTCTCACCGCGGACGCGGAAGAGACCGTCCTCCTCCTGCACCACCGTGAAGCCGGCGTCGTCGACCGCCTTCGGGCGGATGACGATCCGGGTCGCCTCCTCCTTCGGCTTGGCCGCGCGGGCCTTGCCGATCACGTCGGCGAGGGCGAAGGACAGCTCCTTGAGGCCCGTGTGGGCCACCGCCGACACCTCGAAGACGCGGTAGCCGCGGTCCTCCAGCTCGGGCCGGACCATCTCGGCCAGGTCCTTGCCGTCGGGCACGTCGATCTTGTTCAGGACGACCATGCGCGGACGCCGGTCGAGGCCGCCGTACTGCTTCAGCTCCTCCTCGATGATGTCGAGGTCGGAGACCGGGTCGCGGTCCGATTCGAGGGTCGCCGTGTCCAGCACGTGGACGAGGACGGAGCAGCGCTCGACGTGGCGCAGGAACTCGAGGCCGAGGCCCTTGCCCTGGCTGGCGCCGGGGATGAGGCCGGGAACGTCGGCGATGGTGTAGACGGTCTCGCCGGCCGTCACCACGCCGAGGTTCGGGACGAGGGTGGTGAAGGGGTAGTCCGCGATCTTCGGCTTGGCGGCGGACAGCACGGAGATCAGCGAGGACTTGCCCGCGCTCGGGTACCCGACCAGGGCCACGTCCGCGACCGTCTTCAGCTCCAGGACGATGTCCTGGAAGTCGCCGGGGACGCCGAGCAGCGCGAAGCCGGGGGCCTTGCGGCGGGCCGAGGCCAGCGCCGCGTTGCCGAGACCGCCGCGGCCGCCCTGGGCGGCGACGAAGGCGGTGCCCTGGCCGACCAGGTCGGCGAGGACGTTGCCCGCCTTGTCCAGGACGACCGTGCCGTCCGGGACCGGCAGGACCAGGTCCTGGCCGTCCTTGCCGGACCGGTTGCCGCCCTCGCCGGGCTTGCCGTTGGTCGCGCTGCGGTGCGGCTTGTGGTGGTAGTCGAGCAGCGTGGTGACGGACTGGTCGACGACCAGGATCACGTCACCGCCACGGCCTCCGTTGCCGCCGTCCGGGCCGCCGAGCGGCTTGAACTTCTCCCGGTGTACGGAGGCACAGCCGTGGCCTCCGCTACCCGCGGCGACATGCAGCTCGACGCGGTCCACGAAGGTGGTCATGGTGGGGTGCCTCCAGCACTTCGGTTACTTCTCTACGTACGGAATGTCTCTTGGGTAACACGCGAAAGGCGGACCCGCCTTCCCGACCGGGAAGTGAGGTCCGCCTCGCGAAAAACCTGTTCCGCGGAGCCTGAGCCCTAGAGGGACTGGATCAGGCGACCGGAACGATGTTCACGACCTTGCGGCCACGGTGGGTACCGAACTCCACCGCACCGGCGGCCAGCGCGAACAGCGTGTCGTCCTTGCCACGGCCGACGCTGGCGCCGGGGTGGAAGTGGGTGCCACGCTGGCGGACCAGGATCTCACCGGCGTTGACGACCTGACCGCCGAAGCGCTTCACGCCGAGCCGCTGAGCATTGGAGTCGCGACCGTTCCGGGTGGACGATGCGCCCTTCTTGTGTGCCATCTCTCCTCAGTCCCTTACTTCGCAGCCGCGGGGATCTCAGTGACCTTGATCGCCGTGTACTGCTGGCGGTGGCCCTGACGACGGCGGTAGCCGGTCTTGTTCTTGTAGCGAAGGATGTCGATCTTCGCGCCCTTGTGGTGGTCCACGATCTCGGCCTGGACCTTGATGCCGGCGAGGACCCAGGGGTCGCTCGTCACGGCGTCGCCGTCGACAACGAGCAGGGTCGAGAGCTCGACCGTGTCGCCAACCTTGGCAGTGGAAATCTTGTCAACCTCAACGATGTCGCCGACAGCAACCTTGTGCTGGCGACCACCGCTGCGCACGATGGCGTACACGCGGATCTCTCTCTCACTCGGATCGGGACCCCGCAGTCCAGCCACAGGCTTGCGCGAGCGGCCTCTCCCGGAGCGCGGGCCGCCGGGAGGAAGAGGTTTACGGGGATGCGGCATGTCAGGGGACACGCCGACGGTCAAGGTTACGGGGCCGCAGCCGAAAGGGTCAAACCAGGCCGGGCCCCGCCACTGTGCCGCACCTCACGTGGTCGGCTTCTCGCCGTCGTCCGGGAGCGGCTTCACGCCTCTGCACAGGTCCGTGGTGTCCGACGCGCCGGGATAGGCCACCGACCGTACGCGGTCGAAGTGGGTCCGGTACATGTCGTGCACGGCGTCGTCGTCGACCTTCACGATCGACTCGTCGTTCTCGCGCAGCGCGGGTCCGGTGTAGTTCCCGGAGCCGGTGAAGCTGACCTTGTTCCGCACCCCGTCGTACATGCCGTCGACGAGGATGTACTTGGAGTGGATGATGAACGGCGTCGTCAGCTTCTGGCCGGGGTTCAGCGGGTCCCGGTCGTCGTTGTAGCAGCGCACCGAGGGGCCGCCGGTGGTGTGCAGCTTCTCCCAGGTGCCCTTGGTGCCGCCGGAGCTCTTGGCGCTGTCCGTCTCGGCGTACACGACGCTGACCGAACAGCCCGCCTTCTGCAGCGAGACCAGCTTCTCGGCGATGGCCATCCGGGTCAGCTTGAAGATCGCGACCCGGACCTTGGTCTTCTGCGTGACACCGGCGGCGTCCTTGTACGAGCACTGGACGTTGTTGAGCACCGAGTACACGGTGTCGGTGTCCCGGGTGTTGCCCTCGCGCGGGAAGAAGTACGCCTTGTACAGCCCGTTGCTGACCGTGCGGTAGTTCCAGGACGCCCAGTCCCGGGTGACCATCGTGTCGAAGTAGTCCGAGTACGCGTCGTACATCGTCGGGTTGTTCGGCAGCAGCAGCGCGTCGTTGAAGAAACGGGTGTGCGCGGAGGGCGTCGAGTTCGACGTCGTCTCCACGACCACGTTCGTGGCGCCCTGGACCGCGGAGAACAGCCAGAACTTGTTGTGCATGATCGACTGCCCGAACTTCGGGTCGCCGAGGCAGGACTTGTTCGCCGGGCACGTGCTGACGTACGAGCCCTTCGTCCGGTCGGTGCCGAGCCCGGCCACCAGCGTGCTGTACGAGGTGTTGGTCGGGCGGTCGCTGACGCTGGACTCGTCGAGCAGGACCTGGACGTTGACCCCGCGGTCCTTCGCGGCCACCAGGGCGTTGACGACCGACGCCTCCCACACGTGGTAGACCGCGACCTTGATGACCGAGCCGGGCAGCGCGGCGTTGGTCAGTTCGATCAGCCGGGTGCGGATCGCGTACTGCTGATCCGTGGTGCCCAGCGGGTCGTTGAAGATCGGGCCCTCGGTCCACGTCGGGTTGCCCACCGCCTGCGCGGTGCCGGCGGACGTCGCCGCCTGGACTCCCGCGGCCGACAGCACCGTGGCCAGTGCGACGGCCTGGCGTCCTCCCTTGACCGGTTTCACAGCGCGGTGCCGCCCCGTACCCGTCAGGCGCACGCGCGCCATGAAATCCCCTCCCCTGACACGAGCAAACCGTCTCCCCAACGCCTGCCCGCGAGTTCATCCGTGTGACTGCATGAGTTTTACATGTAGCTGTTCGTGTTCCAAGTGGCGGGGGGTGATTCAGGGCGTCGGGAACACTGAAAACCCGTCAGGGCCGACAAAATATCACCCTGTTGACGCCACCTCAGCTGCTCCCGCCTCACGGGACACACGTACGCCCTCTGCCGGACGGTGAGTTCACCGTCCGGCAGAGGGCGTACGGCCGGGGCCGCGAGCCCCGGCCGGCTCAGCCCTCGTCGGTGGAGGCCGTGACGGAGGACACCGCCTGCTCCGCCGCCGCGGTCTTCTTCGACGTCGACTTGGCGGCCGACTTGGTGGTCTTGGCCGCCGCCTTCTTGGCCGTCGTCTTCTTCGCCGCCACCTTCTTGGCCGCGGTCTTCTTGGTGGCGGCCTTCTTCGCGGTCGCCTTCTTGGCCGTCTTGCGGGCCGTCTTCTTGGCCGGTGCCGACTCCGCCGGCTCCTCGGCCGGCACGTCGGCCGCCGCCTCGGTCGCGGGAGCCTCCGGTGCGGCCGACGGGACGACCACGACGGCCGCCTCCTCGGACGCGGTGGGCGCGGTCGCCTTGCGGACGGCCCGGCGCCGCGGACGGGCCGGGGCGGCGCTCTCGGCGGGCACCTCGGCCTGCTCGGCAGCCGGGGCCACCGGCTCGGACACCGGCTCCGGCTCGGCGGCGGGCTGCGGCGCCGCCGCGACGGTCACCGCTCCGGCCTCGTCGGCCGCCTTGGGCGAACCGGCCGGGGCCGACACCTTGCGGGTCGCCCGGCGACGCGTGCGGCCCTGCGGGGCGGCCTCCTCCGGTGCGGCGACCTCCTGGGCGGGAGCGAGCTCCACGGGGGTCTCCGCCGGCGCCTCGGGCGCCTCGACGACCGGGTCCTCCATGGCGACCGGCTCCGACTCGGCGGCGTCCCGGGACTTGGGAGCCTTCTCGTCGGCGTGCGAGCGGGGAGCCCTCTCCTCGCCTCGCGGCGCGCCCGCCGGAGCCGATGCGCGCCGGGTGGCCCGGCGCCGCGAACGGCCCCGGGACGCGGCTGCCTCCGCCTCGGCGGCGCTGCTGTACAGCTCCTCGTCCGGCTGGAACTCGGGGGCGGGCAGCGCGGCGGGCGCGGCGGCCTCAGCGGCCACCTCGGCCTCGGTCTCCGCCTCCGCCTCCAGGGCCTCGGTGGTCTCCGCGGCCGCGGCCTCGTGCTCGTGCGTGTGCTCGGCGCCGCCCCGGCCGCGCTTCTTGCGCTTGCCGCCACCACCGACGGACGTGGGCTGCTCCATGTGCACGATGACACCGCGGCCGTTGCAGTGGACGCAGGTCTCCGAGAAGGACTCCAGCAGGCCCTGTCCGACCCGCTTGCGGGTCATCTGGACCAGGCCCAGCGAGGTGACCTCGGCCACCTGGTGCTTCGTACGGTCCCGGCCCAGGCACTCCAGCAAGCGCCGCAGCACCAGGTCCCGGTTGGACTCCAGCACCATGTCGATGAAGTCGATGACGACGATGCCGCCCAGGTCGCGCAGCCGCAGCTGGCGCACGATCTCCTCGGCCGCCTCCAGGTTGTTCCTGGTGACGGTCTCCTCCAGGTTGCCGCCCTGGCCGGTGAACTTGCCGGTGTTGACGTCGACCACGATCATGGCCTCGGTTTTGTCGATCACCAGCGAACCGCCGCTGGGCAGCCAGACCTTGCGGTCCAGCGCCTTCATCAGCTGCTCGTCGATGCGGTACGTCGCGAAGACGTCGACCTCGGAGGTCCACTTGGACAGCCGGTCGGTCAGGTCGGGCGCCACGTGCGCGACGTAGCCGTGGATGGTGTCCCACGCCTCGTCGCCGCTGACGATGACCTTGGTGAAGTCCTCGTTGAAGATGTCGCGCACGACGCGGACGGTCATGTCCGGCTCGCCGTACAGCAGGGTCGGGGCGTTGCCGCTCTTCGCCTTCTTCTGGATGTCCTCCCACTGCGCCTGCAGCCGCTCGACGTCGCGGCGCAGCTCGTCCTCGCTCGCGCCCTCGGCGGCGGTGCGCACGATGACGCCCGCGTCCTCGGGGACGATCTTCTTGAGGATCGTCTTCAGGCGCGCCCGCTCGGTGTCGGGCAGCTTGCGGCTGATGCCGGTCATCGAGCCCTCGGGCACGTAGACCAGGTAGCGGCCGGGCAGGGAGACCTGGCTGGTGAGGCGGGCGCCCTTGTGGCCGATCGGGTCCTTGGTGACCTGGACCAGGACCGACTGGCCGGACTTCAGCGCGGACTCGATACGGCGCGGGCCGTTCGCCATGCCCAGCGCCTCGAAGTTGACCTCACCGGCGTACAGGACGGCGTTGCGGCCCTTGCCGATGTCGATGAAGGCGGCCTCCATCGACGGCAGCACGTTCTGGACCTTGCCCAGGTAGACGTTGCCGACGTACGAGGTGGACTGCTCCTTGTTGACGTAGTGCTCGACGAGCACGTTGTCCTCGAGGACGCCGATCTGGGTGCGCTCGCCGCTCTGGCGGACGACCATCACCCGCTCGACGGCCTCACGACGGGCGAGGAACTCGGCCTCGGTGATGATCGGGACGCGCCTGCGGCCCTGCTCGCGGCCTTCGCGGCGGCGCTGCTTCTTGGCCTCAAGACGGGTCGAGCCCTTGATGGACTGCACCTCGTCCGACGGGTGCTCGTCCTTCTTCGGGCGCGGCTCGCGGACCTTGACGACCGTGCGCTCGGGGTCGCTGTCACCGGACTCGGCCTCGGTGCCCGAGTCTCCGGCGCGACGGCGGCGGCGACGACGGCGACGGCTGCTGCTGGAGCCGGAGCCGCCCGTCTCCTCGCGCTCGTCGGAGTCCTCGGCGTCCTCCTCGGTCTGCTCGGCGGTGTCCTCGGCGTCCTGCGCGGCCTGCTCGTCGGCGTACTCGTCGTCACCGGAGTCGGTGTCGCCGGCGTCACCGCGGCGGCGGCGACGGCCACCACGACGGCGGCGACGGCGGGAGCCGGTCTCCTCGGTGTCGTCACCCTCGGCGGCGTCCTCGGCGGACTCCTCCTCGTCGACGGACTCCTCGGGCTCGGGCTTCGCCTCGGGGGCGGCCTGCTCCACGGCGGCGGGCTCCGGGTCGGCGCCACGGCGGCGACGGCGGCGACGCGGGCCGGTCTGCTCCTCGACGGCCTCGACCGTCTCGGCGGGCTCCTCCACCGGCTCGTGGGCCGGCTCCTCCGCCGCCTCGGCGGCGGCTGCGGCGGCGGCGCGCTCCGGGGTCTGGAACATCGGCTCGGCGAAGACGGGCGCCTGGAACACGGCCACGGCGGGACGGGCGGGGCGTCGCGCGGACTCGCCCTCGTCGCTCCTCGGCGCGGGGGCCGAGAAACCGGCGGCGGCCTTGCGGGTGGCGCGGCGGCGGCCACGGCGCGGCGCGGCCTCCTCCTCGGCCTGCGCGGCCTCGTCGGCCGGCTCCTCCGGCACGGCGGCGGGCGCGGGTGCGGCTTCCTCGGGCTTGCTCTCGGCGGCCACGGGCGCCTCCACACGCTCGTCGGCGGCGGCACCCTCGGGTGCACCGGCGGGCGTGGAGACGCGCCGGGTGGCGCGGCGCCTGGAACGCCGCGGGGCGGCGTCCTCGGCCGGCTCCGCCGGTTCGGAGGACTCCACCGGCTCCGCGGCGGGGGCGGACTCGGCGGCCGACTCCTCGTCGGTGGCCTCGGCCGTCACGACCGTGCGGGCGGGGGCGGACGCACGACGCCGGGTACGGCGGGCGGGGGCGGCCTCCTCGACGGGGGCGGGGGCCTCGTCGGCCGGTGCCTCGGCGGGGGCCGCGGTCTCGGCGGCCTCGGTCTCGGCCGGGGCGCCGGCGGGCGCGGAGGCACGGCGGGTGGCACGGCGGCGGGAACGGCGCGGAGCGGCTTCGTCGGCCTCGTCGGCCGGTGCGGCCTCCTCGGCCTCGGCCGCGAGGGCCGGGGTGTCGGACGCGGCGACGGTGGGCACCACGGTCTCCGCCTCGACGTCGTCGGTCGGGGCGGCGACGGGTGCGGTCGCGCGCCGGGTGGCACGACGCCGGGCGCGGCGCGGGGCGGCGTCCTCGGCGGCAGCGGGTGCCTCGGCGTCGGTGGTGGCGGTGGCCTCGGCCGCCGCCTCCTCGGTCTCTTCCGCCTCTGCGGTGGCGTCCGTCGGGGCCTGGTCGGCCGCGGTCTCGTCGCTGACGAGCTCGGCGGACGCTACCGGCGGTATGGCCGGCGCGGTGGTCTCGGCCGCGGCCTCGGAGGCGGCGGACGGCGGGCCCGCGGGACGCGAGGCGGCGCGGCGACGGCGTCGCGGCAGCAGCGTGTCGCTGGGGCTGTTGTTGTCCTCGGAGCCCTTGGAGGACTCGGCGGGTTCGGTCGGCTCGAGCATGCGGGTGGATCTCCCGTCAGGCTCCCGGGCGCCGCGCCTGGTCCGGATGGATCCGGTGACGTCCGCGGCTCGCGCGATGCGCGGTGCCGCCGTCCGGGGCGCGGGCGCCGCACGGGAGCTCTCTGTGTCCTGTCTCGCCGGTTCCGTACGCCATGTGTGCGTACGGCCTGGCGAAAGTCTTGTGGTCGGTGCGCTGCCCGACCCAGGTGGCTCCCGAGTACCAGGGCGGCGCTACGACATCCGTCCTTACGCGGAACCTTCCGGCACCGGCGCCTTCGCGGCGGCAGTGCCGGCGACCCCTGGGCGATCGGCCGGGGGGGCCATGGCTGCCTCGCGGTCGGGCGCGAGCGGGTCGGTCACCGTGCCGGTCTCTTCATCGAACAGCCCCTGCGCCAGCCTGGTCACCGCTGCGGCGACCGGCGGCGCCAGGTCGGCCACGGCGCGGAGACCGGACAGGACGTCGTCGGGTCGAACGGCAGGCGTCACGTGCCGAACAACCAGCCGCAGTATCGCACAGGGCTGGTCCGTCGGCCTATCAGCCTGTGGACCGTGCGCCTCGTCAGCTGCGGCGGGCGTCTCGAACGGGGGGCTGAGTGCCTCCAGTCCGGCGACGGCGCCGCGGGCGTCGAAGGTGCGCATCCCGTTCTTGGCCCTGCGCTGCACCTCGACGGTCTCCGCCGCGTTGAAGGCGTCGACCGCGCGCTGTGCGTCCTCGGGCGTCACGCCGTCGAGGCGCAGCTCCCACACGGACGCGGTGAGCCGGTCGGCGAGACCCGAGGTGCGGGCCTCGACCGCCTCGGTGATGTCGAGCCCGGTGGGCAGCGACTCGTCGAGGAGCTCGCGCAGCTTGTCCGGGTCTCGCGTCTCGGTGAGCGCGATCTCCAGATACTCCGCCTCACTGCCCGTGCCGGTGGGTGCGGCATTGGCGTACGACACCTTCGGGTGCGGCGTGAACCCCGCCGAGTACGCCATCGGCACCTCGGCACGGCGCAGCGCACGCTCGAAGGCGCGCTGGAAGTCACGGTGGCTGGTGAACCGGAGGCGGCCGCGCTTGGTGTAGCGCAGTCGGATGCGCTGCACCGCGGGTGCGGGCGGCGGGCCTTCGGGCTGTCGCTTGCCCAGTGTCGTTCAGTCCTTCGTGAGAGCGGTCGTACTGCTACCTAGAGTACGTGTCTCGACGGCCAGGGGTTCCCGCCGGGCCGCCGTACGCGGCTCGACGGGCGCGCCGAAGAGCATCCGGCGGATGTCGGCCCGCGTCTGCCGGGCCGACTCGCGGGCGGCGGCGAGGGCCTGCCGGGTGGCGCGGCCCACGCTGCGGGCGGCTTCCGCCGCGGGGCGCCAGACCGCGTCGCGGACCATGTGTCCGACCGGCGTGAGCACGTTCCGGTACGCCCAGCGCACCGGCTCGACGAACACCCACCGCAGGAGCCGGGCGAGGAAGCGTCCGACGGTCAGTGAGACGCGTCCGGCGACGCGCCAGGCGTGGCCGAGCGCGTCGGCGATCTCCCGGCCGACGACCACGAGGGCACGTCCGACCGGTGCGAGGACCCAGCGCCACAGCGCGAGTGCCGGCAGGACGAGCAGAATCCTGAGCGTCCAGTAGAGACCGGTGCCGATGCCGGTGAAGATCATCCGTACGAGCCACACCGCACCGCCCGCCACCCGGGCGATCCCCCTCCCCACGGGCGTGAGGATCCACGCGTACAGCCACTGCGCCGGCACGACGACGAGGCGGTGCCCCAGCCAGGTGAGGGCGGTCCACACCCCGAGGGCGACGGCGGCGAGGACGCGCCCGGTCCCCCTGACCAGCCAGGCGACCGCGTGCCCGACGGGCGCCAGCAGGCGCGCGTACACCCAGACGGCCCCGGCCCACACGGCCCCGAAGAACCGGACCAGACCCGCCCCGACCCCCCGCACGGCCCACGCGACCGCGTGCCCCACCGGCGCCAGCACGCGCGCGTACACCCAGACGACCCCGGCCCACACGGCCCCGAAGAACCGGACCAGACCCGCCCCGACCCCCCGCACGGCCCACGCGACCGCGTGGCCGACCGGCGTCAGGACGGTCCGGTACAGCCACACCACGGGGACGACCAGCAGCCGGTACGCGAGCCACCCCAGAGCCCTGGCCACCGGCACGACGGCGTACCGCCACAGCATCACCCAGGGCGCGACGAGGACCGCCCACGCCAGCCATGCCAGCGCCCTTCCCACCGGCCTCAGCACGGTGTCGCGCAGGAACCGGCCGCCGACGACCAGCGCGTCCCACACCATCCGTACCGGCACGACGAGGACGAGCACCACGATCCGCACCGGGATGCGGATCGCGACGGCCAGGCATCCCCCGGCCTGCGGCACGTCGTGCTCGGCGGGCCGCCCCGCCGCCGACTTCTCCAGATCCATACCGGGATAGACGCCCCGGCGGGCCGTTTGGATGCGGTCCGCCCGCCGCGCCGTCGCAGGGAAGCCGCGGCACGACGAAGCGGGGGGGCGGGGGGGGGGGGGGGGGGGAGGGGGGGGAGGGGGAGGGGGGGGGGGGGGGCGGGATGCGTTTCTGAAGGGGGTGTGA
>NZ_JBVHPY010000001.1:205076-208593 GCF_055567695.1 Streptomyces sp. NPDC026417 | reverse complement strand
TCCTCCTCGACCGCGCCAGCACAGCTGCCGAGCCGGCCCCCCTCCGCCGCCCCCCCCCCCCCCCCCCCCCCCCCCCCCCCCCCCCCCGCTGCCGGTCAAGCGTGCGACGGGCCCTTGGCCGGACCGCGCAGGCCGGGGTCAGCGGCGGTGGTGCCCGCCGTCGTGGTGCCCGCCGCCGTGGTGGCCGCCGCCGCCGTGGTGGCCGCCGCCGTGACCGCCGTGGTGACGGCCCCAGGACTCGTCGTCGATGCGACGGCCGTGGTCGTTGCGGAGGGTGGCGGTGTCGGAGAAGTTGTCCCACACGTAATTGCGACGGTCCTGGAAGACGTCGTGGCGGTTGTCGTTGCCGAACCCGGTGTGGACCCGGACGGTGGCGCGGCCGTCCAGACGGAAGTGGCGGAAGGTGTAGGTGTCGCCGTCCCGGGACCTCAGGGTCCAGCCGTCGAGGTTGACGCCGTGCCGGCCGGTGTTGGTGATGTCGACCCACTCCCTGTTCCGGGAGCGGTTGGAGTTGTCGTCGTGGCCGGGCGAGTCGTACTGGACGTCGCTGATGACCACATTCCGGTCGCGCTGGTGGCCGCTGTCCGCGGAGGCGGGCAGAGCCGCCGCACCGAGTGCGGCGCCGGCGGCGAGGACCGCGGCGGCGATACGACGGCTGGAGCGAGAAGACATGAACGTCCCCCAACTGTGCGGGCCCCGTCGGTCGGCCCTGACCGGCCGACGAGGACGATGTGCGTTCCCGGCGAGTGCCGAGGACCCACAGCTTGGTCATCGCCCGCTCCGCCCGGCAGGTGTCCCGCTTGGTGTTGCCGTATGCGGACATTTCCGTGACTCTCAGATGCAACGTTCAACTAACCAGGCCGGGTTGCGACGGCCGATCGTTGGGGCCCACACCCACCGCCGTAGATCACCGTGGAAGCGGTTTCCAGCTCCGCCCACGCCCCCGCCGCACCCCCTCCGCTCCCCGGGCCGAAGAGGCGAAATGTACGTAACACGACGCGATGGCCCTTTGTCGATGCTTTGTTCCACCTGACTGGAAAAGGTTCGATTCCGAACATCATTGGTCCAGGCCTCTGACGCGGTCAGGGGGCTTTCGTGGCAGCCCGCTTCGCGCTCTTGCGGCCGGCGCCCGTGCCGGTCCGGTCGGCCCTGGCGGACGCGCTCTTCCGCTTCGGGGCCTCGCCCGTGCTCGCGGCCGGTCGCGCGGCCGCCCTCCTGGCCGGTGCGGTCGGCCACTTGAACTCGATCTCCAGCTCGATCTCGCCGTTGCCGATCTCGACCTCCATCTCACTGCGGAGGTCCTCGGGGATGCGCAGGCTCAGCGTTCCCGCACCGAGTTCCAGTTCGGCGTCCCCGCCCTCTCTCAGTGCGGCCGCGAGCGCCGTGAGCTGGTCGGCCGCCTCGAAGCGCGACAGCGAGCGCTTCTGCTCAAACTTGAGGTCCTTCATGGACATCTCCGATCCGGAACAAATAAGCGGATATCGCCCATTCTGCGGCGATTCGGGGGACGGGACATCTCCACGGCTCCGCGAGGAGTCGCCACCTGCCGCCCGCGGACCGCCATCAGGTCGACCTCCGTGGCGGGTCGCGCCTCACCCTCCGGAGCACCTGGGACGATGCGCCCATGGCACCCAGGACAAGCACCGCCGAGAGTCCGTCGTCGGCTCGGACCGTCCTCCTGACCCTCGCGGCCGGCCAGTTCCTGATGGCACTCGACAGCTCGGTCATGAACGTCTCGATCGCGACGGTGGCCGAGGACGTGGGGACCACCGTGACGGGTGTCCAGGGCGCCATCACGGCCTACACCCTCGTCATGGCGATGTTCATGATCCCCGGCGGCAAGGTCGGGGCGCTGATCGGCCGCAAACGCGCGTTCATGATCGGCTGCGTCATCTACGGCTGCGGCTCCCTCACCACCGCGCTCGCACCGAACCTGACGGTGCTGCTGCTGGGCTGGTCCTTCCTCGAGGGCATCGGGGCGGCGCTCATCCTGCCCGCGATCGTGGCGCTCGTGGCGAGCAACTTCGCCCCCGAACGCCGTCCCGCCGCCTACGGTCTCGTCGCCGCCGCGGGAGCCGTGGCGATCGCCGTCGGACCGCTCATCGGGGGTGTCGCGACGACGTACTTCTCCTGGCGGTGGGTCTTCGTCGGCGAGGTCGTGATCGTGCTCGGCATCCTGGTGCTCGCCGGCCGTATCGCCGACGCTCCGGTCGGCGCCCGCCCCCGCATCGATCTCGTCGGTGCCGTCCTGTCCGCCCTCGGGCTGGGAATCTTCGTCTACGGAGTACTCCGCTCGGACGAGTGGGGCTGGTTCAAGCCGAAACCCGACGCGCCCTCGTGGCTGGGGATCTCACTGACCGTCTGGCTGATGCTGGCCGGTCTGCTGCTGATCTGGCTCTTCCTGCGCTGGGAGGCCCGCACGGTGGAGCGGCGCAGGGAACCCCTGGTCGACCCGGCCATGCTGCGGAACAAGCAGCTCACCGGCGGACTGACGATGTTCTTCTTCCAGTACCTGGTCCAGATGGGTGTCTTCTTCGTCGTACCGCTCTACCTGTCCGTGGCCCTGGGCCTGTCCGCGCTCAAGACGGGCGCCCGCATCCTGCCGCTCTCCGTGACGCTGCTGGCGGCCGCCGTCCTGATCCCGCGCCTCTTCCCCGACGTCTCACCGCGGCGGGTGGTGCGGCTGGGGGTCCTCGCGCTGCTCGCGGGAGCGGTGGCCCTGATGGCCGCGCTCGACGCGGACGCCGGCGCGGAGATCGTCACCGTCCCGCTCCTGCTGATCGGCCTGGGCATGGGCGCGCTGGCGTCCCAGCTCGGCTCGGTCACGGTGTCCGCGGTGCCGGAAGCGCAGAGCGCGGAAGTCGGCGGGGTCCAGAACGCCGTCACCAACCTGGGAGCCTCGATCGGCACGGCACTCGCCGGATCGATCATGATCGCCGCGCTCACGACGTCCTTCCTCACCAGCGTGGAGGAGAACCCGGCGGTCCCGGCCGAGGTGAAGAGCCAGGCCGGTGTGCAACTCCAGAGCGGCGCGCCCTTCCTGTCGGACGCGCAGCTCGAATCCGCCCTCGACAAGGCGGGCACGAGTCCGGAGGTGACCCGGGCGGCACTCGACGCGAACGCCGACGCCAGGATCGACGGCCTGCGCGCCGCCCTCGCCATCCTGGCCCTCACCGCGCTCCTCGCGATGTTCTTCACCCAGAGAATCCCGACGACCCAGCCCCGCTCGGCGGAGCCCTGACCGCCCACGGCGGTTTCCGGTACGCCGGTCTTCAGGTGTCCGCGCAGCCCGTGCCGGTGCAGCAGGTTGACGAGTTCGCCGCCCGAGATCAGCTCGTCACCGATCCGCGCAGGTCACCGGTGTGCGCGCACAGGGCGGTCCGGCGCGGCCCCGACGCACTGCGGGGGGGGGGGGGGGGGGGGGGAGAGGGAGAAAGGGGGGGGGGGGGGGGGGGGGAGGGAGGCGCCCCACAGAGCGAGATACCCCGCGGGTGCGGAGGGGGGGTTCGTTTGCTTA
>NZ_JBVHPY010000001.1:174068-205066 GCF_055567695.1 Streptomyces sp. NPDC026417 | reverse complement strand
ACCCCCCCCCCCCCCCCCCCCCCCCCCTCCCCCCACCCACCCCCCACCTTCCCCCCCCCCCCCCCCCCCCCCCCCCTCCGGCCCCCCCCCCCCCCCCCCCCCCCCCCCCCCCCCCCCCCCCCCCCCCGGCAGAGGTCTCGATCAACCGATCGAGCGCCCCGCCCGCGTCAGTGCTGGTGTCCGCTCGTCGCCGGCTTCTTGACCGTCAGGGGCAGCAGCTTCTTGCCCGTCGGGCCGATCTGGATCTGGGTGTCCATCTGGGGGCAGACGCCGCAGTCGAAGCACGGGGTCCAGCGGCAGTCCTCGACCTCGGTCTCGTCGAGGGCGTCCTGCCAGTCCTCCCAGAGCCAGTCCTTGTCGAGGCCCGAGTCCAGGTGGTCCCAGGGCAGGACCTCCTCGTAGGTCTTCTCACGCGTCGTGTACCAGTCGACGTCCACGCCGAAGGCGGGCAGCGTCTTCTCGGCGCAGGCCATCCAGCGGTCGTAGGAGAAGTGCTCGCGCCAGCCGTCGAAGCGGCCGCCGTCCTCGTAGACGGCGCGGATGACGGCGCCGATGCGGCGGTCGCCGCGGGAGAGCAGGCCCTCGACGATGCCGGGCTTGCCGTCGTGGTAGCGGAAGCCGATGGAGCGGCCGTACTTCTTGTCGCCGCGGATCTTGTCGCGGAGCTTGGTGAGGCGGGCGTCCGTCTCCTCGGCGCTCAGCTGCGGCGCCCACTGGAACGGGGTGTGCGGCTTGGGCACGAAGCCGCCGATCGACACCGTGCAGCGGATGTCGTTCTGGCCGGAGACCTTGCGGCCCTCGGCGATGACGTTCATCGCCATGTCGGCGATCTGCAGGACGTCCTCGTCGGTCTCGGTGGGCAGACCGCACATGAAGTACAGCTTCACCTGACGCCAGCCGTTGCCGTACGCGGTGGAGACCGTACGGATCAGGTCCTCCTCCGAGACCATCTTGTTGATGACCTTGCGCATGCGCTCGGAGCCGCCCTCGGGCGCGAAGGTGAGGCCCGAACGGCGGCCGTTGCGGGTCAGCTCGTTGGCCAGGTCCACGTTGAAGGCGTCGACGCGGGTGGAGGGCAGGGAGAGGCCGATCTTGTCTTCCTCGTAGCGGTCCGCCAGGCCCTTGGCGATGTCGCCGATCTCCGAGTGGTCCGCGGAGGACAGCGACAGCAGGCCGACCTCCTCGAAGCCGGTCGCCTTCAGGCCCTTCTCGACCATGTCGCCGATGCCCGTGATGGAGCGCTCGCGCACCGGGCGGGTGATCATGCCGGCCTGGCAGAAGCGGCAGCCGCGGGTGCAGCCCCGGAAGATCTCCACCGACATGCGCTCGTGGACGGTCTCCGCGAGCGGCACGAGGGGCTGCTTCGGGTACGGCCACTCGTCGAGGTCCATGACCGTGTGCTTGGAGACGCGCCACGGGACGCCGGACCGGTTCGGTACGACGCGGGCGATACGGCCGTCGGGCAGGTACTCGACGTCGTAGAAGGCCGGGATGTAGACGTTGCCCGTCTTCGCGAGGCGGAGGAGTACCTCCTCGCGGCCGCCGGGACGGCCCTCCGCCTTCCAGGCGCGGATGATGTCCGTCATGTCGAGGACGGCCTGCTCGCCGTCGCCGATGATCGCCGCGTCGATGAAGTCCGCGATCGGCTCGGGGTTGAAGGCCGCGTGACCGCCGGCCAGCACGATCGGGTCGTCGAGCGTGCGGTCCTTGGACTCCAGGGGGATCCCCGCGAGGTCCAGGGCGGTCAGCATGTTCGTGTAGCCGAGCTCGGTCGAGAAGCTCAGGCCGAACACGTCGAAGGCCTTCACCGGGCGGTGGCTGTCCACCGTGAACTGCGGGACGCGGTGCTCCCGCATCAGCTCCTCGAGGTCCGGCCACACGCTGTACGTGCGCTCGGCGAGGACGCCCTCGCGCTCGTTCAGTACCTCGTAGAGGATCATGACGCCCTGGTTGGGGAGTCCGACCTCGTACGCGTCGGGGTACATGAGGGCCCAGCGGACGTCACAGGCGTCCCAGGGCTTCACCGTGGAGTTGAGCTCTCCGCCGACGTACTGGATCGGCTTCTGCACATGCGGGAGCAGAGCTTCGAGCTGCGGGAAGACCGATTCGGCAGGCATCGCGAACCTTCGTGAGCTGACTGGGGGGCGCCCCCGGCCGGAGGCTGGGGGGAGGGTGACCATCTAGCCTAACGCGGCCGGAAGGGTCCCCCGCCCCACGCTCAGAACGCCGCCTTCCGCTCCGCCTTCCGCCACGCCCCGGGCAGCGCCTCCTCGTCGGCCGCGGCACGGCGCTCCTCACGGCCGTACAGCACGCCGTACGTGAACGAACTCTCGCCGGCGGCCTGCGCCTGCTCCGCGAGGTCGCGCAGGGCGTCACGGGCCATCACGCTGTCCTGATGGTCGCCGAGCAGTTTCGTGAGCGACTTCATCGACTTCGCGGTGGCCTTGGCGGGCTTGCCGAGCGCGGGTACGGCGGCCTCGGCGGCGTACCGCGTCCGCTTGGCCTTCTTGCGGGCCTCGTGCAGCGCAAGGTCGCGATCCCGGCCCGCCGGCAGGCCGACGGCCCGGGAGACCAGGCTTTCGAGCTTGGCGATGTCCTTGTGGACGGCCTTGCCGAGGACCTTCTCCGGTTTCCCGGAGGCCGCCTTGCGCAGCGGCGGATCGGTGACCAGGGCGTCCAGGGCGGCCAGCAGATACAGGTGGCGGCGGCTGTCGAGGGCCTCGGTCAACCGCTGCCGGGAGCCGGTGTGGCGCGCCTGGGACCACGTGCGCAGCCGGTTGCGCACGGGACCCGAGCGCAGTGCCGCGGGAAGGTCGTCCAGGGCCGAGGCCAGCCGCTTGGTGATCACCTCCTGGTCGCGGTCCCCGGCCAGCTCCCCCGCCAGCCACTTCAGCTCGGTGCGGAGGGGATCGGTGACGGTGCGGTCCAGGACGTTGTCGAACGAGCGCAGGGTGTTGCGCAGGCGGCGGGTGGCGACCCGCATGCGGTGCACCGCGTCGGGCTGGTCGCGCCGGACCGCCGGGTCCAGCTCGACGAGGGCGTCGCGCTGCTCCCGTACGTAGGCGAGGACGTGGTCTCCGGCGGTGGCGGGCGCCTTCGCGGGGGCCGGCTTCTCTGCGCCGGGCCCGGCGGCCACGCCGGTCTCGGTCAGGGCGCGGGCCAGTTTGGAGGGGGAGGCGGACCGGTGCAGCCCGGCCTTGCGGAGCTTCTTCTCGACCTTGTCGAGGAAGGCCGGGTCCCCGTCGTCGGCGAGTTCCACCTCGATCTCGGTCCACTGGGCGGTGCCCTCGCCGCCGCTGAGCCGCTCGGCACGCACCCGGTCGACGCTGACCTCGGCGAGCAGGTCACCGTCGTCGTCGAGCAGATGGCGCAGGTCGCGGGAGGACCGCAGCCGCATGAGGGGGACGAGTGCGGCGTCCCGGGTGCGGGAGCGCACGAGCGAGGAGAGCGCGGTGGGCACGGAGTCGGAGAGGGGGGCGTGGATCTCGTCGCGCACGCCGTCCGCCACGGGCAGTTTCAGGTGCCAGCCCGCGTCCGCTCCGCCGGTGCGACGGCGCAGGGTGACGGACGCGGCCGCCAGGAGCCGGTCGACGGTGTCGTAGTAGGTGGCGTCCAGCTCGTCGACGCCCCGGCCGACGACGCTTCCGACGCCGGGGACGTCCGTCAGGTCGGGCAGGCCCACGCCGCCCCCGGCCGCCGGTCCCTCGTACTTCCGCTCGATCTCGCGCTTCGTGTCCGCCATGAAACGAATCTAGACGCGAATCGGGGCCGAGGGCAGTCCGCCCTCGGCCCCGAGTGGGCCACCCGTGTCCGCCGAGCGGCGCCTACGCCGACATCGGCCGCTGCACTCTGATCGACTGGAGCAGTCCGACGGCCACCCAGACCGCGAACATCGAGGATCCGCCGTACGAGACGAACGGCAGGGGCAGACCGGCGACCGGCATGATGCCGAGGGTCATGCCGACGTTCTCGAACGACTGGAACGCGAACCAGGCGATGATGCCGGCGGCGACGATCGTGCCGTACAGCTCCGTCGTCTCGCGGGCGATGCGGCAGGCGCGCCACAGGACGACACCGAGCAGCAGCAGTATCAGTCCGGCGCCGACGAAGCCGAGTTCCTCGCCCGCGACCGTGAACACGAAGTCGGTCTGCTGTTCGGGGACGAACTGGCCGGTGGTCTGCGAGCCGTGCCCGAGGCCGGTGCCGAACAGGCCGCCGGAGCCGATGGCGATGCGCGCCTGGTTGGTGTTGTAGCCGACGCCGGCCGGGTCGAGCTCGGGGTTGGCGAAGGCCGCGAAGCGGTTGATCTGGTACTCGTCGAGGATGTGCAGCTGCCAGACGGCGAGGGCGCCGAGGGCGCCGGTGCCGATCAGGCCGAAGACCCAGCGGTTGGAGGCGCCGGAGGCCAGCAGCACGCCGAGCACGATGATGACCATGACCATGACCGAGCCGAGGTCGGGCATCAGCAGCACGATCAGTATCGGCACGGCGGCCAGGCCCAGGGACTGCAGGACCGTGCGGTGGTCGGGGTAGGGCTTGTCGCCCGCGTCGACCCGGGCCGCCAGCAGCATCGCCATGCCCAGGATGATCGTGATCTTCACGAACTCGGAGGGCTGGAGCGAGAAGCCGCCGCCGAGGACGATCCACGCGTGGGCGCCGTTGACGGTGGCGCCCAGCGGGGTGAGCACGAGCAGGATCAGGAAGACGGAGATGCCGTAGAGAATCGGCACGGCGGTGCGCAGGGTGCGGTGGCCGAGCCAGACGGTGCCGATCATCAGCGCGATGCCGATGCCGGTGTTCATCAGGTGGCGGATCAGGAAGTAGTACGGGTCGCCCTGGTTGATCTCGGTGCGGTTGCGGGTCGCCGAGTAGACGAGGGCGGTGCCGATCAGCGAGAGCGCGATGGCCGAGAGCAGTATCGGCCAGTCGAGCCGGCGGGCCAGCGAGTCGCGGGCGAGGAGCCGCGTCCAGCCGGCGCGCTCGGGCCCGTAACCGGACACGGAGAAGCCGTTCGTGCCGGTCATGTGAGCCTTCCCTTCGTGGTGCGCGCGCCGGTCATGCGAGGGGCCTCCGCCGCTTCCCGGGGCGGGCCGAGCGCCTGCGTGTGTCGCGGTTGGTCGGGTCGGGCGGGGCGGTGGTGCCCGCGGGCTGGTCCGGGTCCGTGCCGGCGCCCTGGTCCTCCTCGGTCGCCTGCTGGTCCTTCGCCGGGTCCTCGGAGATCTTCGGGGCGTCGATCGAAC
Source organism: Streptomyces sp. NPDC026417 (assembly GCF_055567695.1). Lineage (NCBI taxonomy): Bacteria > Bacillati > Actinomycetota > Actinomycetes > Kitasatosporales > Streptomycetaceae > Streptomyces > Streptomyces sp. NPDC026417. Next base: position 199,826 of record NZ_JBVHPY010000001.1, on the reverse strand, counting down.
CGTCCGTCTCGATCTTCGGCAGGTTCTTCTCCGGCGTGGGCAGCAGCGCCCGCTTCTTGTCGATCGCGCCGTCCTCGGAGACGCCGTACAGCGCGTTGTAGATCTTGCGCACGGCGGGGCCGGAGGCACCGGAGCCCGTACCACCCTGGGAGATGGTCATGACGACCGTGTAGTCCTTGGTGTACGTGGCGAACCACGAGGTCGTCTGCTTGCCGTAGACCTCGGCCGTACCCGTCTTGGCGTGCATCGGGATCTTGTCCTGCGGCCAGCCGCCGAACCGCCAGGCGGCCGTACCGCGGGTCGCGACTCCCGCGAGGGCTTCGTCTATCTCGTCGCGCGTCTTCTGCGTCATCGGCAGCTTGCCGTGCGAAGTGGGCTTGACGGGCTGCACGTTCTTGCCGTCGGCGCTGACGATGGCCTTGCCGACCGTGGGGTCGTACAGGGTGCCGCCGTTGGAGATGGCTCCGTAGATCGTGGCCATCTGGATCGGGGTGACGAGGGTGTCGCCCTGGCCGATGGAGTAGTTGACGGCGTCACCGGCGCGCATCTTGTTGCCTTCGAGGCAGTTCTCGTACGCGATCTTCTGGACGTAGTCGCCGTCCTTCTTGCCGGTCTTGCACCAGGCGTCCTTGTTGGCCTTCCAGTAGCTCTGCTTCCACTGGCGGTCGGGGACGCGGCCGGAGACCTCGTTGGGGAGGTCGATGCCGGTCTCCTTGCCGAGGCCGAACTGGTGGGCGGTCTTGTAGAACCAGTCGTGGGGGTGCTTCTTCGGCTTGTTGCCGCCGTCCTTCTGCCACTCCTGGTGCGAGAGGCGGTAGAAGACGGTGTCGCAGGAGACCTCCAGCGCCCGGCCGAGGCTGATCGAGCCGTACCCCTTGGACTCGAAGTTCTTGAAGACCTGGCCGCCGAGGTTGTACGAGCTGGAGCACTCGTAGTTGCCGTCGAAGGGGTAGCCGGCGTTCACGGCCGCGGTCGTCGGGATCACCTTGAAGATGGAGCCGGGTGCCGCCTGGCCCTGGATGGCGCGGTTGAGCAGCGGGTAGTTGGACTTCTTGCCGGTGAGCCGGGCGTAGTCCTTGCCGGAGATGCCGCCGACCCAGGCGTTCGGGTCGTAGCTCGGGTTGGACGCCATGGCGACGACCCGGCCGGTCTTGGCCTCCATGACGACGACCGCGCCGGCGTCCGCCTTGTAGTTCTCGCCGGTGTTCTTGTCGAACTCGTTACGGGCGGTCTTCATCGCCTCGTTGAGCTCGTACTCGGCGATGCGCTGCACCCGGGAGTCGATGCTCGTGACGACGTTGGCGCCGGGCTGGGCCGCGTCGCTCTCCGCCTTGCCGATGACCCGGCCGAGGTTGTCGACCTCGTAGCGGGTGACGCCCGCCTTGCCGCGCAGCTGCTTGTCGTACTGGCGCTCCAGGCCGGAGCGGCCGACCTGGTCGCTGCGCAGATACGGCGAGTCGGTGTCCTTGGCCTTGGTGATCTCCTCGTCGGTGACCGGGGAGAGATAGCCGAGCACCTGGGCGGTGTTGGCCTTGCCGGGCGCGGCGTAGCGGCGGACGGCCTCCGGCTCGGCGGTGATGCCGGGGAAGTCCTCGGAGCGCTCACGGATCTGCAGGGCCTGCTTGGGCGTGGCCTCGTCGGTGATCGGGATCGGCTGGTACGGCGAGCCGTTCCAGCAGGGCTGGGGCGTCTTGGCGTCGCACAGCCGGACCTTCTCGATGACGTCCTTGGGCTTCAGGTCCAGCACGTCGGCGAGCTTGGTGAGGACGCCCTTGCCGTCGTCCTTCATCTTCAGCAGGTCGGTCCGCGAGGCGGAGACCACCAGCCGGGTCTCGTTGTCGGCGATGGGCACTCCGCGCGCGTCCAGGATCGAGCCGCGCACCGCGGGCTGCACGACCTGCTGGACGTGGTTGCCGGAGGCCTCCTTGGCGTACTCGTCGCCGTTGCGGATCTGGAGGTACCAGAGCCTGCCGCCGAGCGTCCCGAGGAGGGAGAGCACGAGGATCTGGATGACGACGAGCCGGATCTGGACCCGTGGGGTCCGGCCGGTCTCGGGGATGTTGGTCACTGCGGCTGCCTCCCCCTCTCAGTGTGTGTACGAGTAGTACGAGTACACGGCCGGCCTGTGCGCGTGGACGCGGCCGGCCGGCTGCCTGGTGCGCGGGGGCGCCTGTGCCCCTCGCTGCCGGGTGGTCACAGCCGCTTGACCCCCTTGATGCGTCCGGCGCGGGCGACGCGCGCCCGGGCCGCCTTGACCCGCAGACCGCTGCGCTGGCTGCCGATGCGCAGGCCCGTGCCGGAGGACAGCCAGCCGGCGGAGACGTCGGTCGTCTTGGCGGCGGCGTTGCTGTCGGCGAGCGGGTCGTTCTCGGCGCGCCGCGCCAGGGCCATCAGACCGGGGACCACGAACGGGGCGAGCAGCAGGTCGTAGAGGGCGGCCGTGAACAGCAGGCTGCCGAGGCCCACATGGCGGGCGGCCGTGTCGCCGACGAGCGCGCCGACTCCCGCGTACAGCAGCGTGGAGCCGATCGCGGCGGCGACGACGACGGCCATCGGGCCGGTCGCCGACTTGAGGCGGCCGTTCTCCGGCTTCGCCAGTCCGGCGAGGTAGCCGATGACGCACAGCACCAGGGCGTAGCGCCCGGCGGCGTGGTCGGCGGGTGGGGCCAGGTCGGCGAGCAGGCCCGCGCCGAAGCCGACGAGGGCGCCGCCGACGTGGCCGTAGACCATGGCGAGGGCGAGCACGGTGAGGAGCGCCAGGTCGGGGACGGCACCGGGGAGGTGCAGCCGGGCGAGGACGCTCACCTGGATCACCAGGGCGACGACCACCAGGGTGGTGGAGAGCAGCATCCGGTTGAAACGCATGGGATTCGGCTCCTACTGCTCTTGCAGGCCGTCGGCGGGCGCGCTGGCCGAGGGGGTGACCGTCACGGTCACCGTCGGCGTCGGGGTGGGCTTGGGCTTCGGCGGCAGGACCTCGTCGCGCGGGTCCTTGCGCGGGGCCTCCACGACGACGCCGACGATGTCGAGCTTGGTGAAGGAGACGAACGGCTTCACGTAGACCGTGCGGGTCAGGTCGCCGCCGGAGGGGTCGACGCGGGAGATCACGCCGACCGGGACGCCGGGCACGAACGGCTTGTCGGCCTGCGATCCGAAGGTCACGAGCCGGTCGCCCTTGGCCACCTTGGCCTTGCCGTTGAGGAGCTGGACGCGCAGCGGGCGGTCGCCCTGCCCGTCGGCGAAGCCGAGTTCGTCGGTGGACTCCATGCGCGTGCCGACGGTGAAGTCGGGGTCGTTGGCGAGGAGCACGGTGGCGGTGTTCGGGCCGACGGTGGTGACCCGTCCGACCAGGCCGTCCCCGTTGAGGACGGTCATGTCGCGCTTGATGCCGTCGTTCGCGCCGACGTCGATGGTGACGGTCCAGGAGAAGCCCTGGGCCGCTCCTATGGCGATGACCTCGGCGCCCTTGATGCCGTACTGGCCGGCGCCGGCCGTCTTCAGCATCTTGTCGAGCTGCTTGACCCGGCTGCGGTTGCGGTCGTCGCTGCCGAGCTTCGCCTTCAACGCCGCGTTGTCGTTCTCGAGCTGGGCGATGCGGTCGTGCCGGTCACCCGAGTCGCGGACGGCGGCGACCGCGTTGCCGACGGGGTCGACCGCGGAGGAGACCCCGTTCTCGATCGGACCGAAGACGGTGGCCGCGGCGTGGCGGGCACCCTCGACCGGTGAGTCCTCCCCACCGCGGATGTCCACCGTGATCAACGCGAACGCGATGGCGATCAGCAGCACCAGGAGCAGCCGGCTCTCTTTCGTGTCCCTCACGTGCGGCGGCCGTGCCTTCCTCGTCGGAATTGTTCGGGAATTCGTGGATGACGCCCCGGCAACGCCGGGCGCTATGGGGGAGCTTATGCCTCTATATCAACGATCCGCCGTACGAGAAGGGATCATCTCGTACGGCGGAATCGAAGTGTCGTGTCATCGGCGCGGCTGGGCGTCCAGAACCTGCTGGAGCGCCTCGAACTCCTCGACGCATTTGCCGGAACCGAGCGCCACGCTGTCCAGCGGGTCCTCGGCGATGTGGATCGGCATGCCGGTCTCCCGGCGCAGCCGCTCGTCGAGACCGCGCAGCAGGGCTCCGCCGCCGGTCAGAACGATTCCTCGGTCCATGACGTCGCCGGAGAGCTCCGGCGGGCACTTGTCGAGGGTGGTCTTCACGGCGTCGACGATCGCGTTGACCGGTTCTTCGATGGCCTTGCGGACTTCGGCCGCGGAGATGACGACGGTCTTCGGCAGGCCGGAGACCAGGTCCCGGCCGCGGATTTCGGTGTGTTCGTCATTGTCGAGGTCGTACGCGGAACCGATCGTGATCTTGATCTGCTCGGCCGTCCGCTCACCGAGAAGGAGGCTGTACTCCTTCTTGATGTGCTGGATGATCGCGTTGTCCAGCTCGTCACCCGCGACGCGGATGGACTGGGCGGTCACGATGCCGCCGAGCGAGATGACCGCGACCTCCGTGGTGCCGCCGCCGATGTCCACCACCATGTTGCCCGTGGCCTCGTGGACCGGCAGGCCGGAGCCGATGGCCGCGGCCATGGGCTCCTCGATGATGTGCACCTGGCGGGCGCCCGCCTGGGAGGACGCCTCGATGACGGCGCGGCGCTCGACGCCGGTGATGCCGGAGGGCACACAGACGACGACGCGAGGACGAGCGAGGTAGCGCCGCTTGTGGATCTTCAGGATGAAGTAGCGGAGCATGCGCTCGGTGATCTCGAAGTCGGCGATGACGCCGTCCTTCAGCGGACGCACGGCAACGATGTTGCCCGGGGTCCGCCCGATCATCTTCTTCGCTTCCGCGCCGACCGCGAGGATGCCACCGGTGTTGGTGTTGATCGCGACGACGGACGGCTCGTTGAGAACGATCCCGCGACCCCTGACGTACACCAGCGTGTTGGCGGTCCCGAGGTCGACAGCCATGTCACGGCCGATGAACGACATTGAGTTCCCCATCAGGATTCGTCTGGCCTTCCCAAGTGGAGCTTTGACGGCTTTTTAGGACGGCGAGGTGGGTGCTGTGACGTGAAGGCTTCCATCGTAGACGCGCCTGCACGAACACTGCGCGAGGGTCTTCGCCAATTGTCAGCAGATGATGTGGCGCCTCGCTTGTGGAGACGGGCCATCGGGGGCATGCGTTCCCCCGATCGGCACGCATATGCCGGAGGACGGCCGAAATGGTCCGGCCGTCCCGGGCCGAATGGGGCCCCCTCGGCTGACATGACGTCAGAAAAAAACCGGTGCACCCGGGCGCCGGACGGGTCCGTCGGCCGCCGCGGGCAGCGCTCGGGACGCGGAGCGGGCCTCAGACCCGGCCGGGGAAGAAGATCTTCAGCTCGCGCTCGGCGGACTCCTCGGAGTCGGAGGCGTGGATCAGGTTCTCCCGGACGATGACACCGAAGTCACCGCGGATGGACCCGGGCGCGGCGGCGATCGGGTCGGTCGGGCCGGCCAGCGCCCGGACGCCCTCGATGACCCGCTCGCCCTCGACGACGAGCGCCACGACCGGGCCGGAGGCCATGAAGGCGACCAGCGGCTCGTAGAAGGGCTTGCCCTTGTGCTCGCCGTAGTGCTGCTCCAGCGTGTCCTGGTCCAGCGTCCGCAGTTCCAGCGCGGTGATCTGCCAGCCGGCCTTGCGCTCGATACGGCTGATGATCTCGCCGGTCAGGCCGCGACGGACGGCGTCCGGCTTGAGCAGGACGAGGGTGCGCTGGCTCACGGTGGTGGCTCCTTCGATCACATGGTGTGCGGGCTCAGAGGCTACAGGGCCGCCCTGGGGCAGCGTTACTCAGTGTCAGGCCGGGCCCCTGCCCCGGAGGGCGCACACCGGCCGCCGGGCCGCGGACCGACACGCCCGCGCGGGTCGCGCCCGCTCCGGGCCCGGCTCAGGCGCCGGACGGGCTGCTCGTCCCGCTCTGCGCAGCGAAGCGGGCCTTCGCCTCGTCGATCTTGCGGCCGTAGTGGACCGAGGCCCACCACAGGGCGGCGAAGATCGCGCCCATGAAGAACATGGTCGGGACGACGAAGCCGGAGGCGATCAGGGCGATCTGCAGGGCCCAGCCGAGCTGGACACCGCCGGGCCGGGTGATCACGCCGCAGAACAACACGCACAGCGCCATGGCGATGCCGCTCACCGTCCAGACCGTGCCGACGTCGAGCGCCGGGTCCTTCATGGCGACCAGACCGGCGAAGCCGATCACGAAGAACTCGCCGATCAGGGTGGATGCACAGAGCGTACGCACGGGTCAGCCCCTCCCCAGGAGCAGTCGGGCCTCGCCGACGGTGATGACGGAACCGGTGACGAGGACGCCGCCGCCGGCGAACTCGCCCTCCTCCTCGGCGAGGGTGATGGCGGCCTCCAGCGCGTCGTCCAGCCGCGGCTCCACCTGGACGCGGTCCTCGCCGAAGACCTCGACGGCGATACCGCCCAGCTCGTCCGCGTCCATGGCGCGATGGCTGGAGTTCTGCGTGACGACGACCTCGGCGAAGATCGGCTCGAAGGCCTCCAGCAGTCCCCGGACGTTCTTGTCGCCGCTGGCGCCCACCACACCGATCAGCCGGCTGAAGTCGAAGACCTCGCTCACCGCCTCGGCGGTGGCGCGGGCGCCGGCCGGATTGTGCGCGGCGTCCAGGACGACGGTCGGCGAGCGGCGGACGACCTCCAGGCGGCCCGGCGCGGTGACCGAGGCGAAGGCCTTGCGGACGGTGTCGATGTCCAGCCCCCGGGAGTGCGCGGCGCCGACCCCGAAGAACGCCTCGACGGCGGCGAGCGCCACGGCGGCGTTGTGCGCCTGGTACGCGCCGTGCAGGGGGAGGAAGACCTCCTCGTACTCCCCGCCGAGTCCGCGCAGGGTCAGCAGCTGGCCGCCGACGGCGACATGCCGCGCCACCACACCGAACTCCAGGCCCTCGCGGGCCACCGTGGCGTCGACCTCGACGGCCTTCTTCAGCAGCACCTGGGCCGCGTCGACCGGCTGCTGGGCCAGGATCACGGTCGCGCCCTGCTTGACGATGCCGGACTTCTCCTGCGCGATCTCGCCGGGGGTGGAGCCGAGCCGGTCGGTGTGGTCGAGGTCGATGGGCGTGATCACGGCGACGTCGCCGTCGATGACGTTGGTGGCGTCCCAGCTGCCGCCCATCCCCACCTCCACCACGGCCACGTCGACCGGCGCGTCCGCGAAGGCCGCGTACGCCATGCCGGTCAGCACCTCGAAGAAGGACAGGCGGAACTCCTGCCGGGCGTCGACCATCTCGACATAGGGCTTGATGTCGCCGTACGTCTCGATGAACCGCTCGGCCGAGACCGGGGCGCCGTCCAGGCTGATGCGCTCGGTGATCGACTGGACGTGCGGGCTCGTGTACCGGCCGGTGCGCAGCTCGAAGGCGCCGAGCAGCGCCTCGATCATGCGGGCGGTGGAGGTCTTGCCGTTCGTCCCCGTGATGTGGATGGAGGGGTACGCGCGCTGGGGCTCGCCCAGGACGTCCATCAGCGCCGCGATGCGGTCGACCGACGGCTCCAGCTTCGTCTCGCCCCAGCGGGTGGCGAGCTCGGCCTCGACCTCGCGCAGCGCCTTGTCGGTCTCGGGGTCGGCCGGGCGCGCGGGAACGTCCGACTGCGGCGTGCCGCCCTGCGTGCGCAGGGTGCGGCTGCCGGCCTCGATCACCGCGAGGTCCGGATCGCGCTCGGTCTCGTGCGCGACGATCTCGTCGAAGGAATCGAGGGGATCGGACTCGCTGCTGTCGTCGTGCGGGGGGAGCTCACTCACGGGGCCCAGTCTACGGAGCGCCGCCGACACCCGGCGCGGGGGCGCACACGGCACTCCCCGGGGGCCGCGGAATCCGCCGCTCCGGCGTCCGCGGAGCGCGGGGCCCGGGTGCCCGCGCGGTGGCGCCGCGGCCAGGACACGCGGGCGGCACCGGCGGGCGTACGGGGCGGGAACGGCAGGGCCCCCGGTGCCGAGTCGGCATCGGGGGCCCTGCCGCACGCGGGTCGGCTACGCCTGCGGGAGCCGGTCCAGCTGGGTCTGGATACGGGCGATGTCCTCGTCCGCCTTCGCCAGCCGCGTACGGATCTTGTCCACGACCTGATCGGGCGCCTTGGCGAGGAACGCCTCGTTGCCCAGCTTGGCGTTCGCCTGGGCCTTCTCCTTCTCCGCGGCGGCGAGGTCCTTGGCCAGGCGCTTGCGCTCGGCGGCGATGTCGATCGTGCCGGACAGGTCGAGGGCGACCTGCGCCCCCGCGACCGGCAGGGTCGCCGTGGCCGTGAACGCGTCACCCTCCGGCTGCAGGCGCAGCAGCTGCCGGATGGCCGCCTCGTGCGGGGCCAGGGCGGTCCCGTCGAGGGTCAGCCGGGCCGGGACGCGCTGGCCGGGCTGGAGGCCCTGGTCGGCGCGGAAGCGGCGGACCTCGGTGATGACCTGCTGGAGCGTCCCGATCTCCCGCTCGGCGGCGGCGTCGCGGTAGCCGCTGTCCTTCGGCCAGTCGGCGATCACGACGGACTCACCGCCGGTGAGCGTGGTCCACAGCGTCTCCGTGACGAACGGGACGACCGGGTGCAGCAGCCGCAGGGTGACGTCGAGGACCTCGCCGAGGACCCGTCCGGAGACCTTCGCCGCCTCGCCGCCGCCCATGAACGTGGTCTTGGACAGCTCGACGTACCAGTCGAAGACCTCGTCCCAGGCGAAGTGGAACAGGGCGTCGGACAGCTTGGCGAACTGGTAGTCGTCGTAGAGCGCGTCGACCTCGGCCACCGTGGCGTTGAGCCGCGAGAGGATCCAGCGGTCGGTGGCCGACATCTCGGAGACGTCCGGGAGCGGGCCCTCGACCGTCGCGCCGTTCATCAGGGCGAACCGCGTGGCGTTCCAGATCTTGTTCGCGAAGTTGCGCGAGCCCTGAACCCAGTCCTCGCCGATCGGCACGTCGACGCCGGGGTTGGCGCCGCGGGCCAGCGTGAAGCGCAGGGCGTCGGAGCCGTACTTGTCCATCCAGTCCAGCGGGTTGACCGCGTTGCCGAAGGACTTGGACATCTTCTTGCCGAACTGGTCGCGGACCATGCCGTGCAGGGCGATGGTGTGGAACGGCGGGGTGCCGTCCATCGCGTACAGGCCGAACATCATCATCCGGGCGACCCAGAAGAAGAGGATGTCGTAGCCGGTGACCAGGACCGAGTTCGGGTAGAACTTCGCGAGGCTCTCGGTCTGTTCGGGCCAGCCGAGCGTGGAGAACGGCCACAGGCCGGAGGAGAACCAGGTGTCCAGGACGTCGGTGTCCTGGTGCCAGCCCTCGCCGGTGGGCGCCTCGTCGTCGGGGCCGACGCAGACGATCTCGCCGTTCGGCCCGTACCAGACGGGGATGCGGTGGCCCCACCACAACTGCCGCGAGATGCACCAGTCGTGGAGGTTGTCGACCCAGTCGAAGTAGCGCTTCTCCATCTCCTGCGGGTGGATCTTGACCCTGCCGTCGCGGACCGCGTCACCGGCGGCCTTGGCGAGCGGGCCGACCTTGACCCACCACTGCATCGACAGCCGCGGCTCGATGGTCGTCTTGCAGCGGGAGCAGTGCCCGACGGAGTGGACGTACGGGCGCTTCTCCGCGACGATCCGGCCGTCGGCGCGCAGCGCGGCGACGATGGCGGAGCGGGCCTCCAGGCGGTCCAGTCCCTGGAAGGGGCCGGGGACCGTGATGACGGCGTGCTCGTCCATGACCGCGATGTTCGGCAGGTTGTGGCGCTGGCCGATCTCGAAGTCGTTCGGGTCGTGCGCGGGCGTCACCTTGACGGCGCCCGTACCGAACTCGGGGTCGACGTGCTCGTCGGCGACGACCGGGATCGAGCGCTCGGTCAGCGGGAGGCGGATGCTCTTGCCGACGAGGTGCTTGTAGCGCTCGTCGTCGGGGTGGACGGCGACGGCCGTGTCACCGAGCATCGTCTCCGCGCGGGTCGTGGCGACGACGATCGTGTCGTCGCCCTCGCCGTAGGTCATGGAGACGAGTTCGCCGTCGTCGTCCTGGTACTCGACCTCGATGTCCGAGATCGCGGTGAGACAGCGGGGGCACCAGTTGATGATGCGCTCGGCGCGGTAGATCAGCTCGTCGTCGTAGAGCCGCTTGAAGATGGTCTGGACGGCCTGCGACAGGCCCTCGTCCATCGTGAAGCGCTCACGGGACCAGGCGACGCCGTCACCGAGGCGGCGCATCTGCCCGGAGATCTGCCCGCCGGACTCGGCCTTCCACTGCCAGACCCGCTCGACGAACGCCTCACGGCCCAGGTCGTGCCGGGACTTGCCCTCCTTGCCCAGCTCGCGCTCGACGACGTTCTGGGTGGCGATGCCCGCGTGGTCCATGCCGGGCTGCCACAGCGTCTCGTAACCCTGCATGCGCTTGCGGCGGGTGAGGGCGTCGATGAGGGTGTGCTCGAAGGCGTGCCCGAGGTGGAGCGACCCGGTGACGTTCGGCGGCGGGATGACGACGGTGTACGGGGGCTTCTCGCTCTTCGCGTCCGCCTCGAAGTAACCCCGCTCCACCCAGCGCTCGTACAGCTCCCCCTCTACCTCGGCCGGCGCGTACTGGGTCGGCAGTTCGGGAGTGGATGCTGGCGGCTGCTGCTGAGCGTTGTCGGTCACGGGGTCAGTTTAGAGGTGTCACGGGCCCGTCCCGAAACGGGATTCTTCAGTAACGGTCAGCCCCCCGATGCCCTCACGCGTACGACCTTGCGCCAGGATGTTCGGAACACATGAGTATCTGGAGGGGAACCCAGTAATGAGCTACAACCAGCCGGGCCCGTACGGCGGGCAGCCCCAGCAGCCCGGACCCTACGGTCAGCAGCCCCAGCAGCCCGGACCGTACGGTCAGCAGCCGCAGGCGCCGCAGCCCGGCTACGGCTACCCGCAGCAGGCTCCCCCGCAGCCCGGCTACGGCTACCCGCAGCAGACTCCCCCTGGCGTTCCGCCTCAGCAGCCGTACGGCCAGCAGCCCTACGGCGTGCCGCAGCCGCCCGCTCCGGGCGGCGGCAAGAAGAAGACGGGCCTCATCGTCGGCGCGGTGGCGGTCGTGGCCGCGATCGCGGTCGGCGCGTACTTCGTCCTCGGCTCGGGCGGCGGCTCCTCGTCCGTCGCGGACGACGGCCCCCACAAGCTGACGACGCCGGCGACGCTGCTCACCGAGTACAAGAAGGGCAGCGACACCGGCGACGGGATGACCAAGTCCGACCTGGAGAAGGCCGAGTCCTGGGGCGTGAAGAACCCCAAGGACGTCAACGCCTCCTACCAGGCCGGCGACAAGGACAACCCGCTGGGCGGCAAGATGATCTCCTTCGGCGGCGTCTACGGCGACATCGACGACCCCGGCAAGGCCATCGACGGGTTCTTCTCGCTCATGAAGGACGACGCCAAGGACGACGACGTCTCCTTCGTCGGCAACCCCAAGGAGTACAAGCCGAGTTCGCTGGACGGCGCCATCCTGAAGTGCCAGGAGGCCAAGGTGGACAACTCCGACGCCGCCGCGGGCCAGCCGAAGTCGATGAACGTGACGTACTGCGCCTGGGCCGACCACAGCACCCTCGGCTTCGTGATGCCGATGGAGTTCTCGGACGTGGCCGCGGGCAAGAGCTCCGACCCCGCGGAGGTGGCCGAGACCACGGCCAAGGTCCGCAAGGAGGTCCGCGTCAAGATCTGAGCGGGTCGCAGCACGGCGAAGGGGCCCCGGTCGGTCGACCGGGGCCCCTTCGCCGTACGCGGTGCGGCGGCTACGCCGTCTTCTGCTCCCCCGGGCCGCGGCCGGGGCGGGCGTCCCTCGGGATCAGGGTCGGGTTCACGTTCGAGTGAACGACGTCCGCGGTGATGACGACGCGGGCCACGTCCTTGCGGGACGGGACCTCGTACATCACCGACATCAGGACCTCTTCCATGATGGCGCGCAGTCCGCGCGCGCCGGTCTGGCGGAGGATGGCCTGGTCGGCGATGGCCTCCAGCGCCTCGCGCTCGAACTCCAGCTCCACGCCGTCGAGTTCGAAGAGACGCTGGTACTGCTTCATCAGCGCGTTGCGCGGCTCCACCAGGATCTGCAGGAGCGCCTCGCGGTCGAGGTTGTGGACCGAGGTGATGACGGGGAGCCGGCCGATGAACTCGGGGATCATCCCGAACTTCACCAGGTCCTCCGGCATGACCGCCTCGAACTGGTCCTTGGACTCCAGCTCGCGCTTGGAGCGGATCGTCGCGCCGAAGCCGATGCCCTTGGCGCCGGCCCGGGACTCGATGATCTTCTCCAGGCCCGCGAAGGCACCGCCCACGATGAACAGCACGTTCGTCGTGTCGATCTGGATGAACTCCTGGTGGGGGTGCTTGCGGCCGCCCTGCGGCGGAACCGAGGCGGTGGTGCCCTCCAGGATCTTCAGCAGTGCCTGCTGCACGCCCTCGCCGCTCACATCGCGGGTGATCGACGGGTTTTCGCTCTTACGGGCGACCTTGTCGATCTCGTCGATGTAGATGATGCCGGTCTCGGCCTTCTTGACGTCGTAGTCCGCCGCCTGGATGAGCTTCAGCAGAATGTTCTCGACGTCCTCGCCGACGTACCCGGCCTCCGTCAGCGCCGTCGCGTCGGCGATGGCGAACGGGACGTTCAGCATGCGGGCCAGCGTCTGCGCCAGCAGGGTCTTGCCGGAGCCCGTGGGGCCCAGCAGCAGGATGTTCGACTTCGCCAGCTCGATGGCGTCGTCACGGCCCTGCGCCCCGCCGTTCTCGCCGGCCTGGACCCGCTTGTAGTGGTTGTACACCGCGACCGAGAGCGCCTTCTTGGCGGCCTCCTGGCCCACGACGTACCCCTCGAGGAACTCGTAGATCTCGCGCGGTTTCGGGAGCTCCTCCCAGCGGACCTCGCTCGTCTCCGCGAGTTCTTCCTCGATGATCTCGTTGCAGAGATCGATGCACTCGTCGCAGATGTACACACCGGGGCCTGCGATGAGCTTCTTGACCTGCTTCTGGCTCTTGCCACAGAACGAGCACTTGAGCAGATCGCCGCCGTCACCGATGCGTGCCACGGTGTGCTTCCCCTTCGCCTGGGAGTCGCCTGGGTCCAGCGGCTCCTGGTGCTGCCTTATGTCCGACGGTACCTTGCCGGGCCCCCCGTTCGGGCCCCCCTTGGCACGGTTCACTTTGACGTGCTCCGTGCCAAGGAGCGGCAGACGATACAGCGTCGCGTCAGGCAACCGCCGAGTTGTTCATCTTCCGGGTGGAGATGATCTGGTCGATCAGGCCGTACGCGAGCGCGTCCTCGGCCGTGAGGATCTTGTCGCGCTCGATGTCCTCGCGGATCTTCTCGATCGGCGTGGTGGAGTGCTTGGCCAGCATGTCTTCCAGCTGCGAACGCATCCGGAGGATCTCGTTGGCCGCGATCTCCAGGTCGGAGACCTGGCCCCGGCCCGTCTCGCTGTAGGGCTGGTGGATCAGCACGCGCGCGTTCGGCAGCGCCATGCGCTTGCCCGGCGTACCGGCGGCCAGCAGGATCGCGGCCGCGGAGGCGGCCTGGCCCATGCAGACCGTCTGGATGTCGGGCTTCACGAACTGCATCGTGTCGTAGATGGCCGTGAGCGCCGTGAAGGAGCCACCGGGGCTGTTGATGTAGACCGAGATGTCACGGTCGGGATCCATCGACTCCAGGCACAGCAGCTGCGCCATGACGTCGTTGGCGGAGGCGTCGTCGATCTGCACGCCGAGGAAGATCACGCGCTCCTCGAAGAGCTTCGCGTACGGGTCGTACTCGCGCACGCCCTGCGAGGTGCGCTCGACGAAGCGCGGGATGACGTAGCGGGACTCCGCACGAGGACCGGTGTACTCGGCCTGCGTGCGGGCGTAGATGCCGCTGCCGGGGAAGTCGTTCACTGTGTCTCCTGGAAGCCTGAAAGGGGCTGAGGCGTCGACTGGGGGGCTTGAGGGGCTCGCGCGCCGGCGTACGGCGGCCAGGAGCCGCGCACGTCGGCCCGCGACCGGCGGGAGCCGGTTACGCCGCCCCGGTGCCGCCGCCGCCCGGCATGCCGGCTGCGGTGGGCATGATGTCGTCGATGAGGCCGTACTCCTTGGCCTCGATCGGGTCGAACCAGCGGTCGCGGTCGGAGTCGCGGGTGATCTGCTCCACGCTCTGGCCGGTGTGGAAGGCGGTCAGCTCCGCCATCCGCTTCTTGGTGTGCAGCAGCCGCTCGGCGTGGATCTTGATGTCCGACGCGGAGCCCGCGAGGCCCGCGGAGGGCTGGTGGATCAGGATCTCGGCGTTCGGCAGCGCGAAGCGCTTGCCGGGGGTGCCGGCGCTGAGCAGGAACTGGCCCATCGAGGCCGCCATGCCCATGGCGATGGTCACCACGTCGTTCTTGATGTACTGCATGGTGTCGTAGATCGCCATGCCGGCCGTGATCGATCCGCCGGGGCTGTTGATGTAGAGGTAGATGTCCTTGTCCGGGTCGGAGGCAAGGAGCAGCAGCTGCGCCGTGATCTTGTTGGCGATGTCATCGTCGACCGCCTGGCCGAGGAAGATGATTCGCTCGCCGAGCAGTCGGTTGTAGACCTGGTCGCCGAGGCCACCACCGATGGGGTCGCCGGCAGCTGTGGGCATCAGATTCGTCACGTATCCACCTGCTCGTCTTGCGACGGCGCCGGGCCGTCTCACGTCTTCTGCTCAGGCCTGGGGCCCCACCCGCACCGCCCCGGGGCGGCTTCGGGGACTCCCCTGCCCTCGTATTCATGGACCCTAACGCGCGGGTCCCTCCCGGGAATCCCGCAGAGGGAACTGTTCGCTGTGAGCGCATGCGCTGCGCCGGCTCGACCGGGCTTTCCACACCGTCCGTGTCAGGTGTGCGGGGCGCTGTCCGAACGGCCCCCACGGGCCCGCAGCCGTGCCTGCGAGGGTCTGTGCGCCGGCGGGCGCGGGCCGTCGTGGGCTGGTCGCGCAGTTCCCCGCGCCCCCGAAGGGCGCGACGGGCCCCCGGGACAAGGGATGTCCCGGGGGCCCGTCAGGAGTTTCGGCGGGGCGGTCAGGCCTCGGGCTTGGCCTCCGGGGCCTCGTCCGTGGACTCGGCGGAGGCCTCGACGGTCTCGGCCGTCTCGTCCTCGTCGTCCAGGTCGACGACCTCACCGTTGGTGTCCTTGACCGTGGCGGCCTCGACGACGACCGCGAGGGCCTTGCCGCGGGCGACCTCGCCGACCAGCATCGGGACCTGGCCGCCCTCGACGACGGCCTGGGCGAACTGGTCGGGGGACATGCCGGAGGAGGCCGCGCGCCGCATGAGGTGCTCGGTGAGCTCCTCCTGGTTGACGTTCAGCTTCTCCTTGTTGACGAGCTCGTCGAGGACGAACTGCGTCTTGATGCCCTTGACCGCGGCTTCCTGGGTCTCGGCGTCGAACTCCTCCTCGGTCTTGCCCTGGATCTCCAGGTACTTCGCGAGGTCGAGGCCCATCTGGCCGAGCTGGTGGTGCTCGAGGTTGTGCTTGCGGGTCTGGATCTCGTCCGCGAGCAGCTTCTCGGGGACGGGGACCTCGACCAGTTCGAGCAGCTTCTCCAGGACGCGCTCCTGCGCCTGCGTGGCCTGGTCGTACTGCTTCATGTTCTCGAGGCGCTTGCGGCTGTCGGCCCGGAGCTCGTCGAGGGTGTCGAACTCGGACGCGAGCTGCGCGAAGTCGTCGTCCAGCTCGGGCAGTTCGCGCGCGGCGACCTGGGTGACCTTGACGGTGACCTCGGCCTCCTTGCCGGCCGCCGAGCCGCCCTTGAGCTCGGAGGTGAAGGTGGCCTCGCCACCGGCCTCCACGCCCTTCACGGCCTCGTCGATGCCGTCCAGCAGCTCACCGGAGCCGATGGTGTAGGAGACGCCGGACGCGACGCCGTCCTCCAGGATCTCGCCGTCGACCTTGGCCTCCAGGTCGAGGGTGACGACGTCACCGTCCTCGGCGGCGCGCTCGACCGGGGAGGTCGACGCGAAGCGCTCGCGCAGCTCGGTGACGGCCTTGTCGACGTCCTCGTCGCTGACCTCGACGGCGTCGACCTCGACCTCGATGCCGGAGTAGTCCGGGATCTCGATGGTCGGGCGGACGTCGACCTCGGCGGTGAAGTTCAGCGTCTCGCCGTCCTTCAGCTCGGTGATGTCGACCTCGGGCTGGCCGAGGACGTTCAGCTCAGCCTCGTTGACCGCTTCGGTGTAGAACTTCGGGAGCGCGTCGTTGACGGCTTCCTCGAGCACGGCGCCACGACCGAACCGCTGGTCGATGACGCGCGCCGGGATCTTGCCCTTCCGGAACCCCTTCACCGTGACCTGCTGGTTGATCTTCTTGTACGCCGCGTCGAGGCTGTCCTTGAGCTCCTCGAAGGGCACCTCGACAGTGAGCCGAACCCGAGTCGGGTTCAGGGTCTCCACGGCGCTCTTCACGGTTCGGTCTCCTTGTGGCTGACTTCTTGGGGGTTCTGCGTGCCTCTGCCGGTCGGGCAGAGCCTCTGCGGATTCGCGGCCCTTAGAGAGACGTGACAGTGCAGACATACGGGCGCGCAGTTTGCATACTAGCCGCAGGCGGTACACGCCCCAAAAGGAGATCGGCGGATCCCCGGCGTTCCCTGCCGGAACCAGCCGTCCTGACGAAGATCCAGGTGGTCGGGGTGGCGGGATTTGAACCCACGGCCTTCCGCTCCCAAAGCGGACGCGCTACCAAGCTGCGCCACACCCCGTCGGTGCGACACGTAGGGTACATGCCCGCAGGCCCCGCGGCGGGCCCATTTCCTCCGCAATCGCGGCGCCGGCGGGCGCGTGGCGCAACGGGTGTGCGGCGAGGGGGTGCGACCCGCTACGATGCCTCCTGTGCCGGGGTCACTGACCTGCGGCGCGAGCCGTGCGGGCGTAGCTCAATGGTAGAGCCCTAGTCTTCCAAACTAGCTACGCGGGTTCGATTCCCGTCGCCCGCTCCAGATGACGTAGGGCCAGGTCAGAGGATCACTCCTCGGGCCTGGCCCTTGTCGCGTCCGGGGCTCCGTCCGGTCCGGGGTGCTCCCCGCCGTGACGCCGTGACGCTGGGTCGCCGTCCCGTGGGTCGATGCCGGCCGCGCCGTCGGCGGGGGCGGGCCTCCTGACGGAGCCGGGGCCGTCCGGCGCCGACGGAGCCGGGGCCGTCCGGCGCTGCCACGGCCGGCCGTCGCGGGGCGGACGCCGCTCGCGCCGGAGGCACCGGAGCGGATACCGGCGCCCGGGGTGGCGGGAGCGCCGCCGGAGTGCGCGGGCGGAGGGAGTCCGCCCGGACGGGTCGGCAGCCCGGGATGTCCCGTGCGGTCAGAAGCTGATCGAGTTGATGGTCTCGGCTATCGAGTTCAGGAACCGGTTGATGGACGGAGCCATCCCGGTCGAGGCGAGGAAGAAGCCGAAGAGCACCGCGACGATGGCGGGCCCCGCCTTGATCGATCCCCCTCGGATCAACACCACCAGGATGATCGCCAACAGCAGCACCACTGACAGCGAAATGGCCACAACTGATCACACCCTACGGTCGGTTCCGCTCTCCCGGCCCGGGAGCGCCAGCCCCGCGCACCCCCGCCAGAACCATCGTGCCACCAACAGGCCCGCCGTATGCGGCTGGTGAGGCAACGTCGGTCGAGGAGACCTGGAGTCCGCGCCGCCGCACGGGCCCCCGGCGACGCAACGGCGGGCCCCGCACAGCAATTCGAGGATGTCCCGGCACCGGAAATTCACCGTGATCGTTTCCATGCCCACACATCCTGTTCGCAGGTAATTCGAATTGTCGCCGTGGGCACACCGGGGGCTTGTGCGGCCGAACGCGAAAGGACGAGGAAACGGACATTCCACAGGAGTCGCCCGCGAGTGTTATGCACCATTTAGTCAGGATGAAGAGGGACACAATGGGCGGACCGCTTCTGCCGATCGATGATCGGACTGTGTTCGGATTCGGATGTTGACTTCGCCGAATCGGGGGTATGCGCAGGCGAAAGCAGTAATCACACCCGGGGGTTTTACGAAATCCCTCAGACAACGCTAGGGTGCCTCAGATGTTCCACGCTGCCTCGTCCCCCGCAAGTGCAGCGAGGTCACGGACCGTTCCGCCGAGTTCCTGGTGGGAGGGCCTGTGACGAACTCGTTGCGTCCGCACGGCCACAACAGAGCGCCACTCCCCCCGGCACAGCCGCCGGTGGACGGAGTGCCGAGTCCGCGCTCGCCCCACCCCGCACAGCCGGCCGCACAGGCCGCCTCCCCGGGCGGCCAGCCGGCCAAACCGCGCGACGCCTTCTTCGACAACGCCAAGTACCTGGCGATCGTCCTCGTCGCGATGGGTCACGCCTGGGAGCCGCTGACCGACCACAGCCGCGCCGCCGAGGCGCTGTACATGGTCGTCTACACGTTCCACATGCCGGCGTTCATCCTCATCTCCGGCTACTTCTCCCGCAGTTTCGACATGCGTGCCGACCGGCTCAGGCGGCTGGTGACCGGTGTCGCCGTGCCGTACGTGCTGTTCGAGGTCGCGTACTCCCTCTTCAAGCGGTACGCGGACCACGACCCGACGCACCCGATCAGCCTGCTCGACCCCTGGTACCTCACCTGGTTCCTGGTCGCCCTGTTCGTCTGGCGGCTGACCACCCCGCTGTGGAAGGTCGTGCGCTGGCCGGTGCCGCTCGCGCTGGCCGTCGCCGTACTGGCCTCGGTCTCGCCGGACATCGGTGACGACCTCGACCTGCAACGCGTGCTGCAGTTCCTGCCGTTCTTCGTCATGGGCCTGTTCATGAAGCCCGAGTACTTCCAGCTGATGCGGCGCCGCGAGGTCCGTATCCTGTCGCTGCCGCTCTTCGCGGGCGCGCTGGCGGTGGCCTACTGGGCGGGACCGCGGATGAACTCGGCCTGGTTCTACCACCGGGACAGCGCTCAGGAGCTGGGCGCCCCGTGGTGGGCCGGTGTCGTGATGACGCTCGCGCTCTTCGGCTGCTCGATGGTGCTCACCTCGTGCTTCTTCGCCTGGGTGCCGCGGCGGAAGATGTGGTTCACGGTACTGGGCGCGGGCACGCTGTACGGCTACCTGCTGCACGGCTTCCTCGCCAAGGGCTCCCGCTTCTGGGGCTGGTACGACAGCTACGCCTGGCTGCAGAAGCCGTACGGCGAGCTCTTCGCGACGCTCTTCGCGGCCACCGTCATCACGGTGCTGTGCACGCCGCCGGTCCAGCGGATGTTCCGCTGGGCGATGGAGCCGAAGATGGAGTGGGCGTTCAAGCGGGACGCCACGGAGCTCGCCCGCGAGCGCGCCGGGGCCAAGTCCGCCGCCTAGCGGCCGCGGTGGCCGTCAGCGGGGCGGCAGGCCGAGAAGCGCGCGCATCGCGGCGTACTTCTTGGCCAGCCGGGCCCGGGTGTGCTCGTCGAGGACCGCGAGCCGGGCCGGGTCGCCGTTGTGCGCCAGGTCCGCCACCTTCACCAGGAGAGCCCCCGGGGTCGAGCGGATGCGTTCCGCGTACTCCTCCGGGGGCTCGTCCTCGCCCTTGGTGAGCGCCAGGACGATGTCCTTGGTGCGCTGTGCGAGCGCGGCCTCGCCCAGCCACTCGCGCGACAACGCGTCGTCCTCGACCGCGTCGTGCAGCCAGGCCGCCGCTATCTGCTCGTCGTCTCCGCCGCGCTCGCGCACCCCCTCCGCCACGGCCTGGAGGTGCTCGGCGTACGGCCGGCCCGCCTTGTCGGTCTGCGCGGCGTGCGCCGCGCGGGCGAGGGCTTCGACTTCGGCCAATGTCAGAAGAGTCTGCGTCACTCCCCCAGTGTCACCCAGACCCCGGCCGCCCCGCCGGGGCTCCGCTCAGCGCGCTGCCGTGGGACCGTCGCGACAGATCAGCAGCAGGGCCCGGTCGTCGTTGACGTCCTTCGCCACCGCCTCGATGAGGTGCCAGGCGGCGCCGTGGAAGCCGCCCGCCACATAGCGGTCGGCCTCTCCGGTGAGGCGGTCGATGCCCTCGACGATGTCGCGGTCGGCGGTCTCCACGAGACCGTCGGTGAAGAGCATCAGGACGTCCCCGGGCCGCAGCGAGCCCTTCACGGGGTCGAACTGGGCGCCGTCGTAGACCCCGAGGAGGGGGCCCTCGGCCACCTTCTCCTCCCAGCGCCCGCTGCCCGCGCTGAGCTGGAGGCCCGGCGGATGCCCGGCGGAGAAGAGCTCGTAGTCGCCCGAGTCCAGGTCGAGGACCAGGTGGATCGAGGTGGCGAACCCCTCGTCCCAGTCCTGGCGCAGCAGGTAGCCGTTGGCGGCGGGCAGGAAGGCGTGCGGCGGCAGCGATCCCAGCAGCCCGCCGAAGGCGCCCGACAGCAGCAGCGCCCGTGAACCCGCGTCCATGCCCTTGCCGGAGACGTCGGTGAGGACGACCTCCAGGGTCCGCCCGCCGTTGGTGCGGGCCGCCACCACGAAGTCGCCGGAGAACGACTGCCCGCCCGCGGGCCGCAGCGCCATCTCCCGGTGCCAGCCCTGCGGCAGCTGCGGCAGCTTGCTCTGCACCCGGATGCGTTCGCGCAGGTCGAAGAGCATCGTGCCGCCGCGCCGCCAGGGCACGCCGACCCGGCTGCGGAACTGGGCGATGAGCAGTCCGAAGAAGCCGCAGGCCGCGACGACGAGCACCACGCCCGGTGTCACCCGGGACGGGCCCTGCGTGTACGGGCCGAGCCGGACGGACTCCACGATCAGCGCGGTGGCCGCGGCCGCGTACAGGCCGAGCAGGCTGGCGGGCCGCAGCAGCAGTCCGCCGGCGACGATCGGGAGGACCAGGGCGGCCGGCGAGCACCACACCGAGTCGACCATCGTGGTGGCCGCGATGAGCGGGATCGTGAGGAGCAGCCCGACCAGCGCGATCCAGTCCGAACCGTCACCGCGGAAGTAGTCGACGGCGGATCTGCGCAGGGCGGTGCGGACCCGGTGCCACTGCTTCTTCAACCGGGCCGTGAACGTCTCGGCGGCCGTGCGCCGCTCTCGTCCTGCTGCCATTGCTCGGGACCCTATCCATCGGACCAGCCCCTTGGCACGGGAGGTCCCACTTGTCCCCCGTCCGAGCGCCCAAGTTCACAGAGAACTCCGCGGAGGAACGGTTCCGGTAACCCGGGCGAAATTCCCTCGCTCGCACCGCATTGCCCTGATAGGTATGGCCCATGACGACTGACGTGCGGGTGCTGCGACAGACCGAATGGGACACCTGGTACGGCAATCTCATCCGTGCCTTCGGCGGGGTGGCCGAGTCGTCCGAGGAACGCGAGCTGTGGGACGCGCTCACCGAATGCGACCGCTCGCTCGGTGTCTGGGACGGCGACGCCTGCGTGGGGACGGCGGGCGCGTTCGCCTTCCGCCTCTCGGTTCCCGGCGGGTCCTGCGTCCCGGCCGCGGGCGTCACGATGGTGAGCGTGGCCGCCACCCACCGGCGGCGCGGGGTGCTCACGTCGATGATGCGCCGGCAGCTGGACGACATCCGTTCCTGGGGCGAGCCGGTGGCCGTGCTGACCGCCTCCGAGCCGGCGATCTACGGCCGGTTCGGCTACGGCGTCGGGACACTGAATCTCAACGCCGAGATCGACACCGACCGGGTCCGGCTGTCCGTGCCGCCCGGCACGGACGACGTACGTCTGCGGTATGCGGCGCCGGCCGACGTGCTCGACGCCTGCGAGGCCGTGTACGCACGGGTGGTGCCGGGCCGTCCGGGCATGCTGGCGCGCCGGCCCGGCTGGGAGCGGGTCGCGCTGCTCGACCCGGAGAGCGAGCGGCAGGGCGCCTCCGGACTGCAGTGCGTGGTCGCGGAGCGGGACGGCGAGGTCGTCGGCTACACGCGCTTCCGGGTCAAGCCGGAGTGGACCGTGTCCGGGCACAACGGCATGGTCGTCCTGGAGGACCTGGAGGGGCTCGACCCGGCGGTGCGGGCGGCGCTGTGGCGGTTCCTGTTCGGCATCGACCTGACGACGACGCTGCGCACCAAGGGCCGTCCCGTGGACGACGGTTGGCAGTATCTGGTGTCCGACGTCCGGCGCTGCGACCTGCGCACCAGGGACGCGCTGCACGTGCGGCTCGTCGACGTGGGTGAGGCGCTTCAGGCGCGGACCTATCAGGCGCCGGTGGACGTGGTGTTGGAGGTCGAGGACGCGTTCTGCCCCTGGAACGAGGGGCGTTGGCGGCTCACCGGTGACGCGAAGGGCGCGTCCTGTGTGCGGACGCGGGAGGCGGCCGATCTCGCCCTGGGCGTCAAGGAGTTGGGCTCGGCGTATCTCGGCGGGGTGTCCCTGGCCTCGCTCGCGGGGGCGGGGCTGGTGCGGGAGCTGCGGCAGGGCGCGCTGACCGAGGCGTCCGTGGCGTTCGGCTCGGCGGTCGCGCCGTGGCTGCCGCACGGGTTCTGACGGTCACCGGGCCTGGCAGGCCGGGCACCAGAAGAGATTGCGGGCGGCGAGACCGGCGGTGCGGATCTCGCCGCCACAGATGTGGCAGGGCAGGCCGGCCCTGCGGTACACGTAGACCTCGCCGCCGTGGTCGTCGACGCGCGGCGGGCGGCCCATGGCCTCCGGCGTGTGCTCCGGGCGGACGGTGTCGATGCGGTTGTGGCGGACGCCCTCGCGCATGAGGGCGACGAGGTCGGTCCACATCGCGTCCCACTCGGCGCGGGTGAGGTCCCGGCCCGGCCGGTAGGGGTCGATGCCGTGCCGGAAGAGGACCTCCGCGCGATAGACGTTGCCGACGCCCGCGACGACCTTCTGGTCCATGAGCAGGGCGGCGACGCTCGTGCGGCTGCGGGAGATGCGGCGGAAGGCCTCCGCCGGGTCGGCGTCGGGCCGGAGCGGGTCGGGTCCCAGGCGGTCGTGCACGGCCTGCTTCCCGGCGTCCGTGATCAGGGCGCAGGTCGTGGGGCCGCGCAGATCGACGTACGACAGGTCGTCGGCGAGCCGCAGGCGGACGGTGTCGGTGGGCGGCGGGGCCGGGGCGGGGCCGAACGCGACCTTCCCGAAGAGGCCGAGGTGGATGTGGATCCACTCGGACGCGCGGAAGCCGAGGAAGAGGTGTTTGCCGTGGGCGTCGGCGGACTCCAGGACCGAGCCGTCGAGGAGGGCGGCCGCGTCCGCGAACTTGCCCTGGGGGCTGCCGACGCGGACCCGGCGGCCGCGGAAGGCCGCCGCGTAGTCCTCGGCCAGGCGGTGAATCGTGTGCCCCTCGGGCACGGGGTCCTCCTGCGTCGTCCGTCCTTGCGGGGCGGTGGGGCCGTCGCCCCTTCCGCCCCTTGCCGTCCCGTCACCGGGGGCGCACCCGGCCCCCGCTCGCGTGCTCCGCGCGCGTCCGGAGAGCGCCGGGCGGCCACAGAGCCTTCCGTCCGGCGCTCTCCGGCGGGCTACTGCTGCGGGTGGTGGGGCGGGATCGCGGGGAGGTCGCCGGTGGTCTCGTAGGAGGAGAGCATGTCGATGCGGCGGACGTGGCGCTCGTCACCGGAGAACGGGGTGCTCAGGAAGGTCTCGACGAACTTCGTCGCCTCGTCCTGCGTGTGCATGCGCGCGCCGACGGCGACCACGTTGGCGTCGTTGTGCTGACGGCCCAGCGAAGCGGTCTCCTCGCTCCAGGCGAGGGCGGCGCGGACGCCGGCCACCTTGTTCGCGGCGATCTGCTCTCCGTTGCCGGAGCCGCCGATCACGATGCCGAGGGAGCCCGGGTCGGCCGCCGTGCGCTGCGCCGCGCGCAGGCAGAAGGGCGGGTAGTCGTCCTGGGCGTCATAGATGAGCGGCCCGCAGTCGACGGGCTCGTGGCCCGCGGCCTTGAGCCACTCGACGAGGTGGTTCTTGAGTTCGAAACCGGCATGATCGGAGCCGAGATACACGCGCATGGTCCGAGTGTGACACGAGCGCGTCCCCTCGGCCTCGCCGGGTGCCACAGGGGGAAAAGTGTGGTCAACACTACAGAACCTCAGGGAAACCTCAAGTAACGATCCGGATTCAAAGGTTCACGAATTCCCAGGCCTCCGTTTCACTGGACCGACTCGTACACCGCTCGTATGAGGAGCCGTACACCGCTCGTACGGAGAATCTGCACACTCGGCACAAAGGAACTCGTCCCATGACCTCGCAGCCGACCCTGTCGAAGGCCGGACCCGGCCCGGAGAGCCCCGGAGAACCCGGCGGCGGCCTCCAGGCCGGACTGAAGAACCGCCACCTGTCGATGATCGCCATCGGCGGTGTCATCGGAGCCGGACTCTTCGTCGGCTCCAGCACCGGAATCGCCACCGCGGGCCCGGGCATCCTGCTCTCGTACGCCCTCGTCGGCACGCTCGTCGTGCTCGTGATGCGCATGCTCGGCGAGATGTCCGCAGCCAACCCGACCTCGGGATCCTTCTCGGCGCACGCCGACCGCGCGCTCGGCCGCTGGGCCGGATTCTCGATCGGCTGGCTGTACTGGTTCTTCTGGGTGGTGGTGCTGGCCGTGGAGGCCACCGCCGGCGCCAAGATCCTCGAAGGGTGGATCCCCGCCGTACCGCAGTGGGGCTGGGCACTCATCGTGATGGTGGTGCTCACCGCGACCAACCTGGTGTCGGTCGGCTCGTACGGAGAGTTCGAGTTCTGGTTCGCGGGGATCAAGGTCGTCGCGATCGGCGCGTTCATCGTGGTCGGCGGACTGGCCGTCTTCGGCGTCCTGCCCGGCGTCGACGCCGAGAAGGCGGGGCTGGACAACCTGACCGGACACGGCGGATTCCTGCCGCACGGGCCGGGCGCGATCCTCACCGGTGTCCTGCTGGTGGTCTTCTCCTTCATGGGCAGCGAGATCGCCACGCTGGCGGCCGGCGAGTCCGAGGACCCGCAGCGCGCGGTCACCAAGTCCACCAACAGCATCATCTGGCGGATCGGCGTCTTCTACCTCGGCTCGATCCTCGTCGTGGTGGCGCTGCTGCCGTGGAACGACAAGTCGATCGCGGACGAGGGTTCGTACGTCGCCGCCCTGAACTCCCTCGGCATCGCGCACGCCGGTCAGATCATGAACTTCATCGTGCTGACCTCGGTGCTGTCCTGCCTCAACTCGGGCCTGTACACGGCCTCCCGGATGGCGTTCTCGCTCGGCGAGCGCGGTGACGCACCGAAGGCCTTCGCCCGGACGACGGCGCGGGGTGTGCCGATGGCGGCGATCGTGGTCTCGGTCGTCTTCGGCTTCGTCGCGGTCTTCTTCAACTACAAGTTCCCCGACTCGGTCTTCCTCTTCCTGGTCAACTCCTCCGGTGCGGTGGCCCTGTTCGTGTGGCTGGTCATCTGCTTCTCGCAGCTGCGCATGCGCAAGATCATCGAGCGCGAGGCGCCGGAGAAGCTGGTCGTGCGGATGTGGCTGTACCCGTACCTGACCTGGGCGACCGCCGCGCTGATCGTCTTCGTGCTGGGCTACATGCTGACCGACACCGAGCACGACGGACGCGAGACCGTCCTGCTGTCGCTGCTCGTCGCGGCCGTGGTCCTGGTGATCGCGCTGGTCCGCCAGAAGCTGGGCGCGGGCCGGCCCGCGCACCCGGTGACGGCCGGTGCGCACGACGAGGCCCGGTCCGAGGCGGGCGCCTGACCTCTTCGGCCGAGGACCGACTCCCCGCCGCCGGTCGTCCGGCGGCGGGGAGTGTGACGGGTGGGGGCCCCCGGGGGATGGCTCGGGGGCCCACACAGGCATCGGGGGGTGTCCCGGTTCCGCCCAGGGGACAGCCTCGCAGGAAGGGGGAGGTGTGCTTTGCACTTTT
>NZ_JBVHPY010000001.1:39771-174058 GCF_055567695.1 Streptomyces sp. NPDC026417 | reverse complement strand
CCCCTGTTCGTCTTTATGGTTAGAGCAAAAGAAACCCCCCCCCCTCCTCCCCCCCCCCCCCCCCCCCCCCCCCCCGCCCCCCCCCCCCCCCGCCCCCCCCCCCCCCCCCCCCCCCCCCCCCCCTCCGCCGTGCGGCGTCCGCGTCCTCCCGCGGGGCCGCCGTCACAGCACGGTGAAGCTGTCCTTGACCTTCTCGTAGGTCCGCAGCGCACGGCTCTCGACGCCGGACTGGTACCAGGTGTTGATCTGGTACGACTTGCCGTCCGCGTCGAAGCCGAGCAGACGGGCGTGCCAGTGGACGCCCTGCAGCGTGAACGTGTACTCCCAGACGACCGCGGGCCGGTCCCGGAACGTCGTCCTCTCCAGCCGGATCTTGCGGTAGTCCCGCCCCTGGTGGGCGTTGCGCTCCGAGGTCCGCCACGTCTTCATCAGGTCGCCCCGGGCGAGGGCGGACTTGGCGACGAGTTCCTGTCCGCCGTCGGGTGAGGTGTAGTGCACCTCGGCGCCCGTCTTCAGGTCCCGCCGCCATCCCTCGGGCGTCGCCCAGGCGAAGCCGCCGGCCTCCCGGTGTGCGCCCGGCGGCAGGCTGGGCGGACGCGAGGTGCCCTCGACGGTGGGCGCGGGGGACGACTCGCCGCCGGTGCCGGTGCCGGTGCCGACCGAGACGGACGGCACCGGGGACGAGGGGGAGGCGCCGTCGTCGCGGCCGAAGGGGCCGCCCGTCGCGGCGATCACGAGCGCGGTGGCGGCTCCCGCGAGGACCGCCGCACCGGCGGCGAGCACCGTGCGGCGGCGGCCCTGCCCGGTGCCGGGCGGGACGGCGGGGCCGGGCGGTTCGCCCGGTTCGCCCGGTGTCAACGTGCCCGGTCCGGGCGGCACGGTCGACGGCCGGGCGCGGGTCGGCGCCTCGGAGAGTGCCCGGGCGGTGGCGCTCGGGGCCTGTGAGGACGCCTGCGTGGAGGAACCCCCCGGCTGGGACGGCACCTCCGTCGGGGCGGTGGAGGCGTCGGCCGAGGGCTGGGCGCCGGCAGCGGCGTGCGGGGGTCCGGCGTCCGGGGACGTCTCCGCCTGCGCGGGCACGCCGGAGGCTTCGGGCCGCGTCGTCGTGGACGCGGCCGGGGTGCGGGCCGCCGACGCGGTGTCCGGCGTGGTCCCGGGGTGCGGGTCGGGCGCCTGGGAGGTGCCGGGGGGCGGCTCGGACGTCCGGGTGGTGACCGGGGAAGGCCCCGCCGGGGTGGTGACGGGCGGGGCGGTCGGGGTGGGGCGTACCGGGGGTGCGTCCCGCAGTTGGGCGGGCCGCACGAGGGCGCGCGTGGGCGGCTCCGGGCGAACCGCGGGCGCCCCGGTCCCCGCAGGACCCGGTCCTTCGGGCACGGTCGGCGACTCGGGCGCCGGGGACCGCCGGGGCTCCGCGCCGGGTTCGGGCTGTCGCACCGGTTCCGGGGCGGGCGCCTCCGGGGCGGAAGGGCTCCCGGACTCGGGCTGCCGTACCGGATCCTGGGCGGGTGAGCCCCCGGACTCGGGCTGCCCTACCGGCTCCGGGGCGGGAGGGGGCCCCGGCTTCGGGCCGGGCTCGGCGGTCGGCACGGGGAAGGCGACAGGTGCCAGGGCCGACTCCAGTTCCTCCAGGCCGGGACGGGTCGACGGGTCCTTCTCCAGGAGGGCCGCCAGGATCTCCCGCAACTCCCCCGCGGCCTCGGGCAGTCCGGGCTCCTCGTACAGCACGGCGTGCAGTGTCGCCAGGGTCGTCGAGCGGGAGAACGGGGACCGTCCGCCGAGGGCCGCGCACAAGGTCGCCCCCAGGGACCACACGTCGGAGGGCGGGCCCTGCGGGCGGCCCGACACCCGTTCGGGCGCCATGTAGTCCGGGGAGCCGACGAGCATCCCGGCCATGGTGAGCGCCTCCGCGTCCTGCATCGCGGCGATGCCGAAGTCGGTGAGGACGACCCGGTGATGGCGCCGCTCGACCAGGACGTTGCCCGGCTTGATGTCGCGGTGCAGCACGCCCCCGGCGTGCACCTGCCGCAGCGCCGCGACCAGTTGGAGCCCGAGACGTGCCGCCTCGCGCACGGTGAGCGGGCCGTCGGCCGCGACGACCTGTTCGAGGGAGCGGCCGACGACCAGTTCCATGACGATCCAGAGCCGCTCGCCCTCGTCGACGACGTCGTAGATGCGGACGACGTTGGGATGGTCGATCCGGGCGGTCGCCCTGGCCTCGCGCAGTGTGCGTTCGCGGCGGGTGCGGGTGTCCTCCGGGTCCAGTCCGTCGATCCGCATCTCCTTGACGGCCACCGGCCGGTCGAGCATCTCGTCGGACGCCCGCCACACCCGTCCCATTCCCCCTTGGCCAATGCTTTCGACCAGCCGATAACGACCGGTCACCAGTAATCCCGGAACACCGCCGAACGCATTCCCCGGCAACCCCCTGCACCCCCTCAACACCCGTCACAAACGTCCGCAACGACAGAAACACAATGGTCACACTTCAGGCCGTACCAGCATAGTGCGGAGAAATCTTGTGGTACCTCTTCAAGTACTGCGAATTCAGGCGCAGCCAAGGGGGACGAACATGAGTTCTCGTCGCACGACGACCATCGCCGGATCATTGGTCACGGCATCTTTCTCGGCCGTGATGATCCTTTCCTGCACCGCCGCGGCGGACGACACGGGACCGGGGAGCAGCAAGGGGGGCAAGGCGGTGGACGAGGCTCCGGCGGGTGTGCGGCCGACCACACGACTGCCCGCGAGGATCTCGGTCGACAACGGGTCGCAGAAAACGGCGATCACCGCCACCGTCAAGAACGAAGGGAGCAAGGAAAGCGGCAGTCTCAGGCTATTGGTGGTCGGTTTCGACGGCTTGCGCGTCAAGAACGTCGAAGGCTGCACCGCCATCGCGGCCAAGGACCTTCCCGAGGGGTCGAACAGTGGTTTCAGTTGCGCCGTGGGAAAGCTGGCGGCCGGAGCGTCGAAATCGTACGCCGTTGCTGCGACCTTCGATCTGAAGAAGACCGGGAAAATCTGTCTTCCGGTCCAGGACGACGAAGGAAAGAAAACATTCTGGCAACAGGGCCCGGTGCCGTTCGGCACGACGAATCCGTCACCCAACGCCCCGGCCACCCCGCTGCTCCTCGGCACCGACAACGACCCGGTGGCGCCCGGCGGTGACGAGCTGCCCAGGACCGGTCCCGCCGGTCAGGTCCTGCCGCTCGGCGCGGCCGGGGCGGCGCTGCTCGCGGCGGGCGCGGCGGGCCTGTGGTGGACGGGCCCGCGGCGTACGCGGCGGCAGCCGTCCTGAACCCGGCCCGGCGGGTCCGGGAGGGGGCGCGGGACCGCGGAAGGCGGCCCGGCGGCCCCGGAACGCGCGAGAGGCTCGCCGGGTCGTCCCGGCGAGCCTCATCGGCAGGGTGGACCGGATCAGCGGTCGAGGAACTTCCAGGCGGTGGGCAGGACGCCCATCGCCAGGGCCGCCTTCAGGGCGTCGCCGATCAGGAAGGGGGTGAGGCCCGCCGCGATCGCCGCGGTGAGCGACATGTCGGCGGCGAAGGCCAGGTACGGAACGCCGATCGCGTAGATGATCGCCTCGCCGAGCAGCATCGTGCCCGCCATGCGCAGGACCGAGCGGTCGGCGCCGCGACGGGCCAGGGCGCCGACGACGGTGGCGGCGAGGAGCATGCCGAGGATGTAGCCGAACGACACGGAGACGCCCGCGCTGCCGCCGGCGAACCACGGCACACCGGCCAGGCCGAGCAGCGCGTACAGGGCGAGCGAGAAGAGGCCGCGGCTCGCGCCGAGCGCGGTGCCGACGAGGAGCGCGGCGAAGGTCTGGCCGGTCACCGGCACCGGGGAGCCCGGCACGGGCAGGGAGATCTGGGCCGCGAGCCCGGTGAGCGCGGCACCGCCGACCACGAGCGCCACGTCCCTCACGCGGGAGGCGGGCAGCAGGTCGGCGAGGACCTGCGGGCGGGGGCGGGTGGTCACGGCAGCGGTGCTCATGGGGACTCCGGCGGCTTCTCACGATTCGGGACACCGCGACGCTATCCCAGGGGACTTGAGCCGATCACCGTCAGCGCTCGACAAAGGGTGGAACACGCGCTTGGTGCCCTTCCGACAAAGGATGCCGTGTACACCCGCGACGGGGTGATGCTGGTCACTGTGGTGGGGTCGGTTCCGCCACGGAGGACCGGTGGACAGCGACTGTAGGGTCCCGCCAAACGCCCTCCGCGCCTCCCCCCGTTCGGTCCTCGGACGGGCCCTGGCCGGAACCGGTCGGCAGGCTCTACGCTCCCACCCATGGTTGCCCAGGCCGAGAACTTCGCATCGCGTCGCTACGTCGACCTGCGACGCCAGGCCGCGGCCACCTGTCCTCCGAGCTGAGGCGGGCGGAGCTGATCCGGTTCGCCAGACCCCAAGGCGCAGTGCCGGACCGACTCCGAGGACGTTTCCCATGCCCCGCTCCCTCGCACCCTCTCCCCCTCCCCCCGTGGCGCCCCCGGCCGTGCGCCGCGCCGTCGACAGCGACCGGCGCAGGACCAGCGCCAGCGTGATCCTGCGGTCCGTGCTGGACCACGGGCCCGTCGCCCGCAGCACCATCGCCCGGCTGACCGGGCTCTCCCCGGCGTCGGTCACCGACTACTGCGCCCGGTTCGCCGAACTCGGCCTGATCCGGGAGGCTCCGGTGCCGCGCCGGCCCAACGGGGTGGGGCGCCCGCACCAGCCCGTCGACCTCGACGACTCCCGCTTCGTGGTCGGCGGCGTGCACATCGCGGTCCCGTACACCACGGTCGCGCTGCTCGACCTGCGCGGCCGGGTGGTCGCGGAGCGGCGGCTGCCGCACCACGGCACCGAACCGGGCCGGGTGCTGGCGAACGCCGCCGACGGGCTGGCCGCGCTGCTGGCCGGCCACCGCGACACCACACCGCTCGGGGTCGGCGTCGCGGCCGGAGGCTGGGTGGACCGGGACTCGGGGACCATCGTCGAGCACCCGCTCCTCGGCTGGCGTGACGTGGCCGTGCGGGAGGCGATCGGGGCGCGCACCGGGCTGCCGGTCCAGGTGGACGGACACGCACGGGCGCTGGTGAACGGCGAGCGGCTGTTCGGCCGGGCGCGGGGCGGCCGGAGCGTGCTGCACCTCTTCGTCGGCAACGTGGTGGACGCCGCGTTCGCCACGCACGACGAGGTGCACCACGGCCCCCGCTCCCAGTCCGGGACCATCGCGCACCTGCCGCTCGCGGGCGGCACGGAGCGGTGCGGGTGCGGCCGGACCGGCTGCTGGCAGGCCGAGTTGAGTGAGCGGACGCTGTGCCGCAGGGCCCGCGAGGAGGGCGTCGCCGACACGGTGAACCCGATGCACGTGGTGGGAGCCGCGGCGGGCGGGGACGCGGTCGCCGCGCGGCTGCTGGTGGAGCGGGCACGGCTGGTGGGCCGGGCGGCGGCGCTGCTGCTCGACGTGCTCAACCCGGACACCGTGGTGGTCACCGAGGTCGGGGTCATCCATCGCGAGGACTGCCTGGCGGCACTGCGCGAGGAGGTGGGCGCGGACCGGGCGGCGTCCGTCGTGCCGACGAGTTTCCCGGATTCGGTGCTTGCCGTGGCGGGCGGTTCGGTCGCTCTGGACGTGCTGTACCGCGACCCTCTGGGCGCCTCACCCGGGCCGACTTAATTCAGAAACTCGGAATGTTGACAGCCCCCGACGGGGCCGGGAGCATCGCTTTCATGAGCAGCGCGCAGGATCATTCCCCGGTGCTCCGGTTGCGGCAGGACCGCGACCGGAGCGCCGGTGGCGCGCTGTCGCCGGTGCGGCGGGTTCCGCTCACCAAGTGCCGGGTCGTCGACCTGATGCGGGTCGGACGCACGCTTTGTTGCTGACGCGTTGACGCACTGACGTCTCGTCGGCCTTTTCTCTCCTCACGCCGCGCTTTCCGCGCGTGCCTCTTCCTGCGTGTGGTTTTCCCGTACGGCTTTGCCCTGCCCGGAATTCCGCGTGTCTTTCCGCCTCCTGACCTCACGGAGTTTCTCCATGCCACCTCTGTCCGCGTCCGCGTCCGGTGTCGACCGGCGGCTGTTCCTGTCCTCCCTGCTCGGCGCGGCCGCCGCGGCCGGACTCAGCGGCTGCGCGGGCAGCAGCGCCGCCGACTCGGGCACCAAGGGGTCCGCGTCCGCGCCGCTGTCGGCCAAGGTCCCGGCCGGCACCCGTCTGAAGATCGCCTCCTACCAGGGCGTCCAGCAGCTGCAGTTCAAGCTGGCGGGCCTGTCCGACCTGCCGTTCGAGGTCGCCGGCTGGCCCAACATCGGTGCCGGTCCCGACGTCATCAACGCCTTCCGCGCCAAGTCCCTCGACCTCGCCAACAACGCGGGCATCCCGCCGATCCAGGCGCACTACCAGGGATTCGACGCGAAGATCGTCGCGATCAACGTCACCCGCAAGCCCAACTACCTCTTCGCCACCAAGCCGGGCAGCGACATCCGGGACGTGCGGGGCTTCAAGGGCAAGCGGCTCGCGTTCTCGCAGGGGCAGGCGCAGGGCGTGGTCCTGCTGCGCGCCCTGAAGAAGGCCGGGCTGGCCTACGACGAGGTGGAGCTGGTGCCGCTGACCAGCAACCAGTTCCTCACCGCGCTCCAGGCCGGGCAGGTGGACATCGCCCCGCTCGCCAACAGCCAGGCCCCGGCCTATCTCAAGCAGTACCGGGCCAAGGGTGCGCACACCATCGAGACCGACGTCGTCGACCTGCTCAACCTGCTGTGGGCGCCGACCTCGGTGCTGGCGGACCGGGCGAAGGCCGCCGCCGTCGCCGCGTACATCCCGCGGTGGGCGAAGGGCCAGGTGTGGGCCTACGAGCACCCCGACACCTGGAACGAGGAGTTCTACGTCAAGACCCAGAACCTCAGTCTCGCGCAGGCCCGGTCGATCACCGAGCTGGCCAACAAGCCCTACTTCCCGCCGAGCTGGGATGCCGCGATTGCCTGGGAGCAGGAGACCGCGGACCTGCTGGCCGAGGGCGGCTTCGTGAAGGCGTTCAAGGTCGGGTCCCTCTTCGACCACCGCTTCGAGGGCATCGCCGCCAAGGCCGTGTCCGCCGAGTACCGGAGGTGACCGCCGTGACCACCACAGCACCGGCGCCCGCCGCCGCCCCGCCGGCCGCCGCACCCGCCGAGCGGGCCGGCGGGGACCACCGCACCCGGCGCCGCGGCCTCGCCCCGGGCAGGCGGCTGCCCGCCTCCCGCCTGATCGGCCCCGCCCTCTTCGCCGGGCTGTGGGCCCTCGCCTCCGCCGCGGGACAGCTGGACCCCGGCGCGATCCCGGCACCCTGGACGGTACTGCGCACCGCGGGGCACCTGTGGACCGACGGCACGCTCCCCACCGACGTGCTGACCTCGCTGCGCCGGGCCGCGTACGGGTTCGCGCTCGGTCTGACCGCCGGGGTGACGCTCGCCCTGGCCGCCGGGCTCAGCCGGGTCGGCGAGGCGCTGATCGACGGGACCGTGCAGCTGAACCGGGCGATCCCCACTCTCGGCCTGATCCCGCTGTTCATCCTCTGGCTCGGCATCGGCGAGACCTTCAAGATCGCGATCATCGCCATCGTCGTGTACATCCCGATCTACCTCAACCTGCACGCCGCGCTGTCCGGCATCGACCACCGCTATGTCGAACTCGCCGAGGTCCAGGGTCTGTCCAGGCTCCGGTTCGTCCGGCAGATCGTCGTCCCGGGAGCGCTGCCGGGCTTCTTCGTCGGGCTGCGGCTCGGGGTGACCGGCTCCTGGCTGTCCCTGGTCGTGCTGGAGCAGATCAACGCCACCAGCGGCCTCGGCTACCTGATGTTCCAGGCCCAGAACTACGGCCAGACCGACGTCATCCTCGTCGGCCTGCTGATCTACGGCGTCTTCGGTCTCGTCTCCGACACCGCGGTCCGCCTCGTCGAACGGAGGGTGCTGTCATGGCGACGCACGCTGAGCAACTGACCAGGCCGGCCGTCCGGCTGCGGGGCCTGACCCGCTCCTTCGAGGAGCGCACGGTCCTCGACGGCATCGACCTCGAACTGCCGCCCGGCCAGTTCACGGCCCTGCTCGGGCACAGCGGTTCCGGCAAGAGCACCCTGCTGCGCGCCATCGCCGGACTCGACCACGACGTCACCGGCAGCGGTGAACTGATCGCGCCCGAGCGGGTGTCCGTCGTCTTCCAGGACTCACGGCTGCTGCCCTGGCGCCGGGTGCTCGACAACGTACTGCTCGGCACGGACGGCAGGGAGGCCGCCGAGCGCGGCCGTGCCGCCCTCGCCGAGGTGGGTCTCGCCGGACGGGAGCGGGCCTGGCCGAACGAGCTGTCCGGCGGCGAGGCCCAGCGCGCCGCCCTGGCCCGCTCCTTGGTCCGTGAACCCGAACTCCTGCTGGCGGACGAGCCGTTCGGTGCCCTGGACGCGCTCACCCGGATCCGGATGCACACCCTGCTGCGCGAACTGTGGGAGCGGCACCGGCCCTCGGTCCTCCTCGTCACCCACGACGTGGACGAGGCCATCGTGCTCGCCGACCGGGTGCTCGTGCTCGACCGGGGGCGCATCGGCCTCGACCTGACGATCACCCGCCCGCATCCGCGCTCGTACCGCGATCCTTTGCTCGGCGAGTACCGCGAGCGTCTGCTCGCGGCGCTCGGTGTGACGGAGCACCAGGAGCAGCCCCGGCAGCCGGAGACGACGGCAAACCCCCACCCGGACCGTACGGCCCTCGTGCCGGACCAGGAGACCGCCCAGTGACCGAGCGCCGACTGCACCTCAACGCCTTCCTGATGAACACCGGGCACCACGAGGCCTCCTGGCGGCTGCCGGAGAGCGACCCGCACGCGAGCGTCGACCTCGCGCACTACCGCAACCTCGCCCGTATCGCGGAGCGCGGCACCTTCGACTCGCTCTTCCTCGCCGACGGCCCGGTGCTGTTCAACAGCGTCGGCCAGCGGCCGTCCGGTGCCCTGGAGCCCATCACCCTGCTCACCGCGCTGGCCACCGCCACCGAGCACATCGGCCTGATCGCCACCGCGTCGACGTCGTACAACTCGCCCTACAACCTGGCCCGCAGACTCGCCTCGCTGGACCACCTCAGCGGTGGGCGCGCGGGCTGGAACATCGTGACGACCGCCGGTGCCGAGGCCGCCCGCAACTTCGGCCTCGACGACCAGCCGGCCCATGCCACCCGCTACGAGCGCGCCGCCGAGTTCCTGGACGTGGCGCTGAAGCTCTGGGACAGCTGGGAGGACGACCTGGTCGTCGCGGACAAGGCGGCCGGGGTCTGGGGCGACGAGCACAAGATCCACCCGCCGCGGCACCAGGGGACGTACTTCAGCGTCGAGGGCGCGCTCAACGTGCCCCGGTCGCCGCAGGGCTATCCGCTGCTGGTCCAGGCGGGCTCGTCCGAGAACGGCAGACGGTTCGCGGCCCGGTACGCGGAGGCGGTCTTCACCGCCCAGCAGACGCTGGCCGGGGCGCAGGACTTCTACGCCGACCTCAAGGCCCGCACCGAGCAGGCCGGCCGGGACCGCGACCACATCAAGATCCTGCCCGGGATCGTGCCGGTGATCGGCTCCACCGAGGCCGAGGCCCGCCGCCACGAGGCCGTGCTGGAGGAGCACATCGTGTACGAGCACGGGCTGGACCGTCTCGAACACCTGTTGCGGGTGGAGCCGGGCACGCTCGAACTCGACGCGCGGCTGCCCGCCGACCTCCCGCCGGAGAGCGCGATCGAGGGGGCCAAGAGCCGCTACACGCTGGTGGTCGAACTCGCCCGCAGCGAGCGGCTCACCGTCCGCCAGCTCATCGGCCGCCTCGGCGGCGGGCGCGGCCATCTCACCTTCGCCGGTACTCCGGAGCAGGTGGCCGACGCCATCGAGCAGTGGTTCCGGCTCGGGGCCGCCGACGGATTCAACATCATGCCCGCCGTGCTGCCGTCCGGCCTCGAACTCTTCGTCGACCACGTGGTGCCGGTCCTGCGCGCTCGCGGTCTGCTGCGCACGGAGTACGGCCCCCGCCAGACCCTGCGCGAGCGCTACGGCCTCCCCCGTCCCGCCAACCAGTACACCGCCGCGCCGGCCCTCGCCGCCCGCTGAGCACCGCAGGCGGGACCCGGCCGGGCCGGACCCGTCGCCGGAACCGCAGGCCCGGCGCCGGCCCCGCAAGCCGGCACCAGCCATTCAGTCATCAGCCAGCCATCCGCTGAAAGGACCGCCGCACATGTCCGAGATCGAGATCCGCAAGGTCACCGCCCGCATCGGCGCCCAGGTGTCCGGCGTCGACATCGGCAAGCCCCTCGACGAGGAGACCGTCGCGACCCTGCGCGAGGCCCTCGGCCGCCACAAGGCGCTGGTGTTCGACGGCGTCGACCTGGACGACGCCGGCCAGGAGGACTTCGCCCGCCACTTCGGCGACCTCACCACCGCGCACCCGACCGTGCCGGCCGTCGACGGCGCCCCGAACGTGCTTCCCGTCGACAGCGAGCGCGGCCGGGCCAACCACTGGCACACCGACGTCACGTTCGTCCTCAACCCGCCGCAGGCCAGCACCCTGCGGAGCATCACGGTGCCGCCGTACGGCGGTGAGACGCTGATCGCCAACTCCGCGGCCGCGTACCGGGATCTGCCCGAGCCGTTGCGTGTGCTCGCCGACACCCTGTGGGCCGAGCACACCAACGACTACGACTACGCCGTGCCGGACGAGGAGATCGACGCGGAACGGGCCGAGCAGCGGGCCCAGTTCACCTCCATCGACTACCGCACCGCCCACCCGGTGGTCCGGGTGCACCCGCTGACCGGCGAGCGGGGCCTGTTCATCGGCGGCTTCGCGCAGCGGATCGTCGGGCTGTCGACGGGCGAGAGCCGCAAGCTGCTGGAGCTGCTGCAGTCGTACGTGACCCGGCCGGAGAACGTCCTGCGCTGGCGCTGGTCCCCGAACCAGCTCGTGCTGTTCGACAACCGGATCACCCAGCACTACGCCATCGACAACTACGACGGTCTGCCGCGCCGGCTGAACCGGGTGACCGTCGCCGGAGACATCCCGGTCGGTGTCGAGGGCAAGGAGAGCTACTCGATCACGGGCGACGCCTCGCACTACACACCCGTGGCCGTGGCCGCCTAGGGTCCGTCCCCCGGGGCGGGAAAGGTGACCGGACGATCACGTTCCGTATCGCGGGTGTCCGCATGATGGGCAGTCTCTCCGGGCGGGCGGCGAGACTGCCCAGACTGTGGGCGTTTTTGCCCCGTCTCACGTAACGGAACCCCTCACGCCCATGTCTCGGACCGCTCCCGACACCGGCGTCGACCGACCGGACGACGCCACCGCCGCCCCGGCCCCGCCGCTCACGCACGGACTCAAGCAGCGCCACCTGTCGATGATCGCCCTGGGCGGGGTGATCGGCGCCGGCCTGTTCGTCGGCTCCGGTGCCGGCATCGCCGCCGCGGGCCCGTCGATCGTCGTCGCCTACGCCGTCTCCGGCCTGCTGGTCATGCTGGTGATGCGCATGCTCGGGGAGATGTCGGCCGCCTACCCCTCGTCCGGCTCCTTCTCCGCGCACGCCGAGCGCGCGATCGGGCCGTGGGCGGGCTTCGCCTCCGGCTGGTCGTTCTGGGTGCTGCTGTGCACGGCGGTCGGGCTCGAAGGCATCGGCGCCGCGAAGATCGTCACCGGCTGGCTGCCCGGGACGCCGGAATGGGCCTGGGTGGCGCTGTTCATGGCCGTCTTCTGCGCGGCCAACCTCGCCGCCGTGAAGAACTTCGGCGAGTTCGAGTTCTGGTTCGCCGCGCTCAAGGTCGGCGCGATCACGCTCTTCCTGGTGCTGGGCGTGGCGGCTGTCGCCGGGGTGCTGCCCGGCACCGACTCCCCCGGCACCGCGCACCTCACCGGCGAGGGCGGCTTCCTGCCGAACGGCAGCGAGGGGCTGGTCATCGGCCTGCTCGCCTCCGTCTTCGCGTACGGCGGCCTGGAGACGGTGACCATCGCGGCGGCCGAGTCCGAGAACCCGGTCCAGGGTGTCGCGCGCGCCGTGCGCACCGCGATGTGGCGGATCGCGGTCTTCTACGTGGGCTCCATGGCGGTCATCGTGACGCTCGTCCCGTGGGACTCCGAGGAGGTCGTCGCGAAGGGCCCGTACGTCGCCGCCCTGGACCAGCTGGGGATCCCGGGTGCCGGGCAGCTGATGAACGTGGTCGTCCTGGTCGCCCTGCTCTCGGCGATGAACGCCAATGTCTACGGCGCCTCGCGCATCGCGTACTCGCTGGTGGAGCGGGGCCAGGGGCCGAGGGCGCTCGGGCGGGTCTCCGGCGGGGTGCCCCGGATCGCGGTGCTGGCCTCGTCCGTGTTCGGCTTCGGCTGCGTGCTGCTCAGCTACTGGCGGCCGGACGACGTCTTCCCGTGGCTGCTGAACATGATCGGCGCGGTGATCCTGGTCGTCTGGATCTTCATCGCGGTCGCCCAGCTCCGGCTGCGGCGCACTCTGGAGCGGGAGGCGCCGGAGCGGCTGGCGGTGCGGATGTGGGCGTTCCCGGTGCTGACGTGGGCCGCGCTCGCGGGGATGGCCGCGATCTTCGTCCTGATGGCACGCCGGCCGGACACCCGGGTGCAGCTGTACTCGACGGGCGGAATGACGCTGTTCCTGGCCGCCGTCGGCTACGTACGGCAGCGCACCCGCGCCCGCGCCTGACACCCGGCACGAAGGGCCCTCGCCCGGAGAACTTCTCCGGGCGAGGGCCCTTCCGCCTGTCCGGGCCCGGTTCCCCCGCGCGGCGGGCGCCCGGTGCGGCACGGGTGGTCGGTTCCGTGACGCGAGCGGCGCGCCGTGCGTACCCCGGCAGGTGACTCCACTCTCTTGCTGCTAACGTGCAGTTGCAAGTCCTTTGCAATAAGAAGCCGGAGGGGATCCTGGCATGGCCGTCTACACACTTCCCGAACTG
This sequence comes from Streptomyces sp. NPDC026417, assembly GCF_055567695.1. NCBI lineage: Bacteria > Bacillati > Actinomycetota > Actinomycetes > Kitasatosporales > Streptomycetaceae > Streptomyces > Streptomyces sp. NPDC026417. The sequence continues at coordinate 161,136 of NZ_JBVHPY010000001.1, read as the reverse complement.
CCGTACGACTACGCCGCGCTCGCACCCGTCATCAGTCCCGAGATCATCGAGCTGCACCACGACAAGCACCACGCGGCGTACGTGAAGGGGGCCAACGACACGCTGGAGCAGCTCGCGGAGGCGCGCGACAAGGAGTCGTGGGGCACGGTCAACGGCCTGGAGAAGAACCTGGCCTTCCACCTGTCGGGCCACATCCTGCACTCGATCTATTGGCACAACATGACGGGCGGGGGCGGCGGCGAGCCGCTGGCCGTGGACGGCGTGGGCGAGCTGGCCGACGCGATCACCGAGTCCTTCGGCTCCTTCGGGGCCTTCAAGGCCCAGCTGTCCAAGGCCGCGGCGACCACGCAGGGATCGGGCTGGGGCGTCCTGGCGTACGAACCGCTCAGCGGCCGGCTGATCGTCGAGCAGGTCTACGACCACCAGGGCAACGTGGGCCAGGGCGCGACACCGATCCTGGTCTTCGACGCCTGGGAGCACGCCTTCTACCTCCAGTACCGCAACCAGAAGGCCGACTTCGTCGAGGCGATGTGGCAGGTCGTCGACTGGCAGGACGTCGCCCGCCGCTACGCCGCCGCCGCGTCCCGTGCCGACGTCCTGCTGCTCGCCCCCTGAGGCGAGCCCGGCATCGTCCTGCTCGTGATCGTCTTCTCACCCTTCACGTGCAGGCGGAAAGAGGTGAGGCCCCCGCGAGGACGTGACTCGCGGGGGCCTCACGGCGTCCGGGCGGGGAGCGGTCATCGCGGGACGCCGGACCACCGGCCTCCGCGCTCCCGGCGGCTCACAGGTTGCTGAAGTCCGGGCCCGCGGTGCGCGTGCGCTTGATCTCGTAGAAGCCCGGTATCGAGGCGACCAGCAGGGTGCCGTCCCACAGCTTGCCCGCGTCCTCGCCCTTGGGGGCCGGGGTGACCACCGGGCCGAAGAAGGCGATCTGCTCGCCGTCCGCGCCCGGTACGGCGATGACCGGAGTGCCGACGTCCTGCCCGACCTTGTCGATGCCCTCCTTGTGGGAGGCGCGCAGCTCCGCGTCGAACTCGAAGTCCTCCTGGTCGGCGTAGTCGATCAGGTCCGCGGGCAGACCGACGTCGGCGAGGGCCGCCACGATCGCCTCGCGGGTCGCGTCCTCGCCCTGGTTGTGGAAGCGGGTGCCGAGCGCGGTGTAGAGCGGGCCGAGGACGTCGTCGCCGTGCTTCTGCCAGGCCGCGGTCACCACGCGGACCGGGGCCCACGCCTTGGTGGTGAGCAGCTCGCGGTACTGCTCGGGAAGCTCGTCCAGCTTCGGCTCGTTCAGCACGGCCAGGCTCATCACGTGCCAGCGGACCTCGATGTCCCGGATCTTCTCCACTTCCAGCACCCAGCGGGAGGTCATCCAGGCCCAGGGGCACAGCGGGTCGAACCAGAAGTCGACAGGGGTCTTCTCGGACATGGTTCTCCTCGTGAGGTCGGTTTCCGTGGGGAACACCGACGCGCGCCCCGCCCATTCCCGGGTGCCCGCGGTCAGGGGCACGTGGCAGGATCGGTCCTGTTTCACGCCTACCGAACACGCCACGAAGGAGTGCCGCCCGTGCCCGGTGAGAATCTGTCCCGCGACGAGGCCCGGGAGCGGGCCGCGCTGCTGTCCGTCGACGGGTACGAGGTGTCCCTCGACCTGCGGTCCGCCGTGGGCGACGCCGGGAGCGAGCCGCGCACGTTCCGGTCCGTGACCACCGTCCGGTTCCGCTGCGCCGAGCCGGGCGCCGCGACGTTCGCCGACCTGATCGCCCCGAGCGTGACCGCCGTCTCGCTCAACGGCCGGGACCTCGACCCCGCGGACGTCTTCGACGGTTCGCGGATCCGGCTGGAGGACCTCGCCGCCGAGAACGAACTCGTCGTCGACGCCCAGTGCGCCTACTCGCGCACCGGCGAGGGCATGCACCGCTTCGTCGACCCGGAGGACGGCGAGGTCTACCTCTACACGCAGTACGAGCCCGCCGACTCCCGCCGGGTCTTCGCCACCTTCGAGCAGCCGGACCTCAAGGCACCGTTCCGTGCCGAGGTGCGCGCCCCCGAGGGCTGGGTGGCGTGGAGCAACGGCGTCGGCGAACTGACCGACGGTGTATGGCGGTTCGCCGAGACCAAGCCGATCTCGACGTACATCACCGCGTTCGTCGTGGGCCCCTACCACTACGTGCAGGACACCTACTCCCGCACTTTCGACGACGGTACGACGCTGGAGATCCCGCTCGGCGCGATGTGCCGCAAGGGACTCGCCCCGCACTTCGACGCGGACGACGTCTTCCTCGTGACCAAGCAGGGCCTGGACTTCTTCCACGACCACTTCGACTACCCGTACCCCTTCGGCAAGTACGACCAGGCGTTCGTGCCCGAGTACAACCTCGGCGCGATGGAGAACCCCGGACTGGTCACCTTCCGGGAGGAGTTCATCTTCCGCGGCAAGGTGACCCAGGCGTCGTACGAGCGGCGCGCCAACGTCGTCCTGCACGAGATGGCGCACATGTGGTTCGGCGACCTGGTCACCATGCAGTGGTGGGACGACCTGTGGCTCAAGGAGTCCTTCGCCGACTTCATGGGCACCTTCTCGATGGTCGAGGCGACCCGCTTCACCGACGGCTGGATCACCTTCGCCAACAACCGCAAGGCCTGGGCGTACCGCGCCGACCAGCTGCCGTCCACGCATCCGGTCACGGCCGACATCCGTGACCTGGAGGACGCGAAGCTCAACTTCGACGGCATCACGTACGCCAAGGGCGCCTCCGTCCTGAAGCAGTTGGTGGCCTACGTCGGCCGGGACGCGTTCCTGGAGGGCGCCCGCCGCTACTTCAAGCGGCACGCCTACGGCAACACCCGCCTCGGCGACCTGCTGTCGGCGCTGGAGGAGACCAGCGGGCGCGACCTCACCGCCTGGTCGCGGTCCTGGCTGCAGACCGCCGGTGTCAACTCCCTCACCCCGCAGGTGATCCTGAGCGCGGAAGGGCGGATCACCGAGCTGGCGATCGTCCAGGAGGCCCCCGAGTCGCATCCCGAGATCCGGCCCCACCGGGTGGCGGTGGGCCTCTACAAGCGCTCGCCCGGGGGCGCCCTGGAGCGGTACGCGCGCGCCGAGGCGGACGTCGAGGGCCCGCGCACGGTGGTCGGTGAACTGGTCGGCGCCCAGGCGCCGGACCTGGTCCTGGTCAACGACGACGACCTCACGTACTGCAAGATCCGCTTCGACGAGAACTCGCTGGCGACGCTGCGCGAGCGGCTGGGGGACATCTCCGACCCGCTCGCCCGCGCCCTGTGCTGGTCGGCGCTGTGGAACCTCACCCGTGACGGGCTCATGCCGGCCCGGGACTTCATCGGCCTGGTGCTGCGGTTCGCGGGACGCGAGTCCGACATCGGCGTCCTGCAGATGCTGCACGCCTGGGCGAACTCGGCGCTCACCCACTACACGGCGCCCGGATGGCGGGCCGAGGGCGGCCGGCTGCTCGCGGACGGTGCCCTCAAGGAACTGCGGCTCGCCGCGCCGGGCAGCCAGGAACAGCTGACCTGGGCGCGGTTCTTCGCCCGCGTCGCGTCCGGGGCGTCCGATCTGCAGCTGCTCCGGGGGCTGCTGGAGGGTACGGCCAAGATCGACGGCCTGGACGTCGACCAGGAGCTGCGGTGGGCGTTCCTGGAGCCGCTCGCCGCGGCCGGGGAGGCCGACGAGCCGGTGCTGGCGGCCGAACTGGCCCGGGACGACACCGCCTCCGGCAAGCGGCATCAGGTCCGCTGCCTGGCCGCCCGCCCCTCGGCTGCGGTCAAGGCACAGGCCTGGGCGTCCGTGGTCGAGTCCGACGCGCTGTCGAACGCGCTGGTGGAGGCGACGATCGCGGGCTTCGGCCGGCCGTCCCAGCGGGAGCTGGTCGCGCCGTACGCGGCGAAGTACTTCGAGGTGATCGAGCGCATCTGGGCGGAGCGGTCCATCCAGATCGGGATGGACGTGGTCCGGGGCCTGTTCCCGGCCCTGCAGGACTCGCCCGCGACGCTGGACGCGACGGACGCGTGGCTGTCCGCGCACGAGGGGGCGCCGCCCGCGCTGCGCCGCCTGGTCCTGGAGGCGCGGGACGACCTCGCCCGCTCCCTGCGCGCCCAGGCGTGCGACGCGGCGGCCGGCTGACCCGCCCGGGCTCCGCGGGAGGAGGCCGGCGCGCGCCGGTGTCCTCCCGCTCGCTCGGAGGGGTGGTTACTAAATTCAGGTATGCACGGCCGTAACCCTGATGGCCCCCCGTCGGGACCTGCCGCTTTCGGCAGTCGAACGCCCGTACTTTAGGACGGGCTTGTCCGGATTCGCCGACAGGCGTGTAACAGCGGTTAGGGAACCGATCACGGGCGGGAAGCTCCGGGGCATGACGCACAACACCCCGCTCTCCCCCCGCCCCCTCCGTCATCTGTCCGAGGTGCAGCGGCGCGTGCTGACCACCACGCAGCTGCGTGCGCACGGTGTGACCGCCGCCGAGGTCAACGAGCAGTGCCGTCCCGGCGGTCCGTGGCAGCAGATCCTCCCCGGCGTCCACCTCCTCCACCCGGGTCCGCCCACCAGCGAGGAGCGGCTGCACGCGATCCTGCTGTACGCGGCCCGCTCCCCGCTGCGCGAGACGGCCCCCGGTGTCCCGGTCCAGCCCAGCGCGGACGAGCCGCACCGCCCGGCCTACCAGGACGCGGTGATCACCGGCCTCGCCGCCCTCACCCTGCACGGCTTCGCCTGCGCACCCCCGCTGCCGTCGCTGGACCGGATCGACGTGCTGGTCCCGCGGCTGCGGCGGCTGCGTTCGACGGGCTGCGCGCGGATCGTGCGCACCGCCGCGATGCCGGTCCCCGCGCACGTCACGGGTGTCCCGGTCGCCCCGGTGCCGCGTGCCGTCGCCGACGCCGTGGCGGACCTGGTGGACGCGGGGGTGGTGCGCCGGCTGCTCACGGAGGCGGTGCGCGGCGGCCACTGCGAGCCGGCGGCGGTGGTGCGGGAACTGACGCAGGCGCGGCTGCTGAGCCGGCCGCACGTGGTGGACGCGGTGGACTCCCTGCTGGCGGAAGGCCGTTCGATCGCCGAGGAGCGCCTCTACCGCATGGTCGCCGAGCACGGCCTGCCCGACCCGGTGTGGAACGTGGACCTGCGGCTGCCGGGCGGTCCCCACCTCGGAGGGCTCGACGCGTACTGGCCCGAGCAGGCGGTGGCGGTGGAGCTGGACACCCGCGCGCCCCGCCAGGGCCGGCGGCAGGACGACGACGAGCAGTGGTCCGAGTACGCCCGCAAGCGCGAACACCTGGAGCGGCTGGGCATCACGGTCGTCCACATCACCCCGCGGAAGCTGCGGGACGCGAGGGAGCAGCAGGCCGCGGTGGTGCGCACCGCGCTGATGGCGTCGAGCGACCGCGATCCGGCGGCGTACGTCGTGGTGCTTCCCCGGTAGTGACGGACCGGGGACACCAGGAGGGGAGCGGAGGGGCCGCCGGGCGTCCGGCGGCCCCTCCGTGTGCGGCCCCGGCGCGGGGCCGGGGTTGCGCGAATCCCCTAGTCGCCGCAGTACTCCGCCTCGATCACCGCGTCCGCGTCCCCCGACCAGTCGCCGTTGAAGTTGAAGGCGAGGGAGTGGCGGCCGTCCGCCGTGGTGACGGCCTCCGAGGTCGAGCCGTGGATGCCGCCGCCGTGGCCCCAGACGTGAACGCCGCAGCTCAGCTCGCGGTCGATGAGTCCGAGCCCGTAGCCCGCGCCGGGGATGTCGTCCACCCGGACGGTGGTCTTCATCTCGGTGAGCTGCTTGCGCGGGAGCAGTCGGCCGCGCAGCAGTGCCGAGTAGAAGCGGTTCAGGTCGCGGGAGTCGGCGATCATCTCGCCCGCCGAGGAGGCGAGCGAGGGGTTGAGTTCGGTGACGTCGTAGGTCGGTCCGGTCGTGGTCCCGGCGAGCTTGCCGTAGGCGCGGCTGCTGGGGCCGGGCACGTCGGGGCGGGTGCCGGGCACGAGGGTGGCGCGCAGTCCGAGCGGCTCGATGATGCGGGCGCGGATCTCGGTCGCGTACGAGCGGCCGGTGGCCGCCTGGATCACCATGCCGGCCAGGACGTAGTTGGTGTTGGAGTAGTGCCAGGACGTGCCCGGCGCGAAGTCGGGAGCGTGGGCCATGGCGACGGCGACGAGCTGCCGGGGTGTCGTGGTGTCGAAGCGGTGCCGGAGGAAGCCGTCCTTCAGGAAGTAGGTGCGGGCGAAGTCCTCGTCCTCCGTGACGTTGTAGACGCCGCTGGTGTGGTTGAGGAGCCGGCGCAGGGTGATGCGGCTGCCGTCGTGGCCGTGGCCCCGCACCACGCCCGGGAGCCACTGCTCGACGGTGTCGTCCAGCGACAGCCGGCCCTCCGCCTCCAGCTGCAGCAGGACCGTCGAGACGAAGGTCTTGGTGATGCTGCCGACGCGATAGCGGTCCCGGGCGCCGCGGGGTTCGCCCGTCCTCAGGTCGCCGGTCCCGGAGGCCGCCTTCCAGGTGCCGTGCCCGTCCTCGGCCCGGGCGGTGACACCCGGGACGCCGTCCCGCACGGCCGCCGCCATGGCCTGCCGGGTCGGGGTGTGGTCGCGTCCTGCGGGTGCCGCCGTCGCGGGCCCCGCCAGGGTGACGGCCACCGCCACCGCGGTCGCTCCCACCAGTCCCGTACGCACTGACATGTGTTCCCCCATCGTCCCTGATCACGTGAACCGTGTGCGGGGGGAGGGACCCGGCCGGTGGGGTGGAAGTTGCCCGCGCTCGGGGCGTTGAGCCGGATTCAGCCCTTCTTGAGCAGGAGTTCGGTGTTGCGGTCGCCCGCCGTTCCCGTCAGGTCGGTGCGCGCGCCCGGGGCGTTGAAGGACAGTTCGCGGTAGAGCGCCGCCAGGCCCGTCTGGGTGAGGTCGGCGTAATCCGTGCGGTGCGGGGCCGCGGACTCGACGAGCGTGGTGAACAGGGAGAGGGTGCCGTCCTGGTTGTCCACCACCTCGATGACCCGGGCGAGTTGGGGGAAGTCGACGTGCGAGGCGGTGGAGATCTCCCAGAGGGATCCACCGTCGGGTGCGGGGTGCGGGGTGATGGCGTTCTTGTGGCTGTGGCCGTTGACCCAGGCCAGCACGTTGCGGTGCCGGCCGAGGAGGGCGAGCAGTTCGTCGCCGCCGTGGCGCCGCTCGCCGGGGTGGGCGGGGTCGGCGCGCAGATTGCGCATCGTCCTGCTGGTGTGGTGGCTGAAGACGATGACGTACGCGTCCTTGTTGTCGCGGAGCGTGCGCTCCAGCCAGCGGAGCTGGGCGGTGCCGACCGAGCCCTCGTAGTGGCCCCCGGGGTCGGTCGAGTCGAGGCTGATGCCGAGCAGGTCGTCGGCGATGCGGAAGGCGTAGTACTGCGTGCCCGCGTCGAGGTTGGCCTGCGAGTAGCCGTGGCCGACCGGGCCCGGTCCGGTGCGGGCGGGGTCGAGGTGCGCCCGGACGTACTCGGCCGGGGTGAAGGGGGCGCGCGCCTCGTCCGGGGTGACCGAACGCATGTGCCGGGCCTGGGACTTGAGCATCGCCCGGAAGTCGACGCCCTTGGGGTCGCCGCCCTTCCTGACGTTCCTCCACAAGGCCGCGCCCGCCGCCTCGTCGAGGGTCATCAGCTTCCTGCCGCCGACGGCGAAGTCGGCGAAGAAGGAGTCGCCGGGCGCGTAGCAGCCGCCGGGCAGCGCGTCGTGGTTGCCGACGGTGGAGTACCAGGGCAGGCCGAGGCCGGGGCTGCGCAGCTCGCGGACGGCCGCGTCGAGGAAGCCCGGGAGGTGCGGGAAGCCGCGCTGTTTGTCGGTGTCGCGCAGCGTGGTGCCGGGCTGCCAGTACAGCTTGAGGTCGCTGTTCTGGACGCCCTCGTAGTGGCGCGGGTCGCCGGAGTTGGGGGTGACGCGACCCCCGCTCATCACCGTCAGGAACCAGTCCAGTTCCGTTTTGGAGTTGTTGTCGGTGTTGTCGCCGGTGGTCATCACGAAGTGGAGCGGGGAGCCGGTGACGGGGGCTCCGCGCAGCGCGTTGACCCGTTCGACGAGGGAGACCGCGCCGGCCACCGACAGGGCCTCCTGCGGACGCCAGGCGCTGGCGGTCTGGGCGCGCAGGTACTCGTAGCGCAGCGGGTGCTGGACGTCGACCAGGTGCAGGTCGGTGAACTGCACGAAGGCGGCGAGGGCGGTGCGTCGGCCGGCACGGCCCGGCCGGGGTGCGGCCAGTTCGCCGCGGACGGCCCGCGGCCAGGCGGGGCCGTCGCCGAGCCGCCGGTAGCCGGAGCCGCCGCGGGGCGCCGCGACGGAGCCGAGCGTGGTGCCGCGGGTGTAGGGCGCCAGGGGCGCGGCGGGCGCCCGGCGGGACACGGCGACGGGCGCCTGGGCCGCGGCGGCCGGTGCCTGGCCGGCGGCGGCGTGTGCCGCGGATCCGGGCCGCAGCGCGTAGCCGACGCCCGCGGAGAGGGAGACCGCTCCGGCGGCGGCGAGCAGGGCACGGCGGTCGAGGGATGCGGTGGTGGAGGCGGCGGCTGTGGCGACAGAGCGTATGCGCGACATGGCGCGATCTCCCCGAGTACGAACGCGTCGGCAGTGGTCGCGGGGTCCCGTCTCTCGAAATCCCCGCTCACACTGGATCGTTGGCACCGGGAATGACCTGCGCGTTAACTGGACGGCAACGCGCAGCGCCGATCTCCGTACGTGGATCTTGGGCTGCCCCGGGCGGCCACGGAGCTCTCTCCGGACGGCCGGAGGGCGGTCACTCCGTGTTCATCTGCCGGGGTAGGCGTCCTACCCGCCGGCGTCCGCGGCGCGCCCGGTGGCCGGACGGTCGCGCCACAGCGCGAGGCCGATGTCGACCAGTCCGACGCGGTCCAGGTCGGGCACCGCGTCCAGCGGGTGCCAGGCCGCCATGTCCGTGGAGCCGTCCGTCTCGTGGCGGAGTTCGCCGCCGGTGACGCGGGCCTCGTAGACGATGCGCAGCGCGTGGAAGTCGGCGGTCCTGCCGAGCCGGCGCGCGTGCGGGCGCCGGCTGGAGTCGACGCCGAGGAGGGCGACCGGCTCCACGGTGTAGCCGGTCTCTTCCTCGGCCTCGCGGACGACGGTGTCGTAGGGGTCCTCGCCGTGGTCCATGCCGCCGCCCGGCAGAGTCCACCGCCTGCCGCCGTCCCCGGCGACCCACCGGGCCAGCAGCATCATCCCGTCCCGTACGCACACGGCGTAGGCCGCCACCCGCAACACCTCATGCATGCAACGACGTTAGGGCAGGGCGGGGTTGGCCGGTGAGTAGCCGGGCGGCGACCAGCGCAGGGGACTGCCCCCCGCGGTCTCCACGACGCCGGTGACGGTGAGGCGTACGGTGCGCTCCCCGGCGGGTCCGTAGTCGGTACGGGCGGTGCCGGTGAGCTGGAGCAGCGTGCCCGACGACCAGTCCAGGAAGAGCAGTCCGGCCCGCGGGTCCGACTCCAGGTTGCCGAGGGTGAGGAACATGGAGTTGCCCGGATAGTCGCGCCAGCTCAGCTCGGTCGGCGAGTCGGCGCGCACGAAGCCGGGGTTGCCGCCCCGGTGGCTCACGTCCGCGCCGTGCGCGTGCACACTTGCGAGGAAGAAGGTGTCGGCGGCGGCGATGAACTCGCTCTGTGCGGGGCTGAGTTCGCGCCCGCGCCGGACCTCGCGCGGGACCGGGTCGGCCGTCCCGCGGAGTTCCCGGTGCTGCAGGTACTTGGGGCAGTTGGCGAACACCTGGTCGGCCTCCACGGCGAGGCCGCGCGATGTCGGGCGCGCCCGGCCGTTGAGCCGCATCCGGCGGCGGGTGCGCGGGTCGAGGGCGAGGGTGCCCACGGCCGTGCTCTCCGCGGAGAGCGCCGCGGCGAGCGGGTCGCCCGGCCGGACCCCGCCGGCGACGGACATCCGGCGGGGCCCGGTGGCCCGGACGAAACCGGGCGGCCCGGTGAGCAGCGAGGCCCACACGCCGCCGCTCTCCGGGTCGGCGGCGCCGACGACCAGCATCGGCTGCCGTTCCAGGAACGCGGCGGCCACGGGCCGGATGCCCTGCCCGACGGACTGCCCCACATGGTCGGCGAGGTCGCGCACGCCGACCCGCTCCTGGACGGCGCGCGAGCCGGGGTGATAGGTCACGGCGCCCCCTTTCCTAGAAGAAACCGCAGGTCGGAGCCGATGTCGAAGGCACCGGGGCCTCATCGGCACCGTGCGGCGCGAAGATTTCCAGGCGAATCCCGTCGGGGTCGTGGAAGAAGATGCCGCCGGAGGCCGAGCCCTCCCGGTGGGCGACCACGCCCTCGTACGCGAACTCCGCGCCGTAGGCCCGCAGCGCCGCCTCGTACTCCCTGACCCGCTCGACCGATTCCGCCTCGAACGCCAGGTGGTGCAGGCCGGCACGGTCGCCGTCGTACGCGCCCTCGGCCTGCTGCCAGAGGGTGAGCACCGGAGTGCCGCCCTCGCCCAGGAACGCGTACCTGCGGTCGTCGTCCTTGCCCTCGCCGATCAGGCCGAAGCCGAGAACGTCCCGGTAGAAGCCGAGCGAGCGGTCGAGGTCGGTGACGCCGAGGCCGATGTGGCCGGTGCGCGGTGTCATGACAGTCCCCTTCTGCCGATGGGGCCCCCGCAGCGGGGGCTAACCCTTGAATGGAAGGTTAGAGGTTAGAATGTCGAGGCGCAACCGGTCACGTACTCTTGACCGGTTAGCAGTGAAGGGAGCCCCCCATGTCCCCCCGGCCGCCGGCGACCACCCCGCCCCCCGCACCCGACCCGCGCCCGCTCACCGGCGAGCCCCTCTCGCTCGACCTGCTCAACACCCGCTGGATGCACGAGGGCGCGGTGCGGGACCTGCTGACGGACACCGGCGGCCTGGCGGTGTGGCTGCGGGCGAACGGGCTGGACTTCCCGGCCGACGACGCCGTCCTGCGGCACGTCCTGCACACCCGCGACGCCCTGCGCACCGCCGTCGACGGCTCCCTGGACGACGGGGCGGAGCGGATCGACGCGGTACTCGCGCACGGACGGGTCCGGGTGACCCTGACCCCGCGGGGGCCGGGAGAGAGCGCCGAGTTCGCGGACCCGGCCTGGGGTCCGGCCTGGCTCGCCGCGCGCGACTACCTGGAGCTGCTCAGCGCGGCCCCCGACCGCATCCGCGGCTGCGCCCACGAGGCCTGCATCCTGCACTTCTTCGACACCTCGCGGAACGGCACCCGCCGCTGGTGCTCGATGGCGGCGTGCGGTAACCGCGCGAAGGCGTCCCGCCACTACGCGCGCACGAAGGAGAGCTGAAACCCGCACGCGGCGGGCACGAGCGGGCCGGTACGTACCCTCCCGTACCGCTTTGCCCCTCGTGGCGTATGGCGGAAGTACGCCATGCCTTCATCCCGCCCCGGTCAACTCTCCCCAAACAACTGCCCCTTGGGTAAAGCTGAGCGGTCTCCCGGGTTCACATACCGGACTGACGCGATCGGCCCGATTCATCCCGGGCCCGATCGCTCCACGCTCGTTCCTTTACCTACAAGGGATGCTGATGACCCCCGAACCTCAGCGCGCTCCGATATCGGGCGCGAGACGCGTGGCCCGCGTGGCCGTGGCCGCCGGCCTGGTGGCCGCGCTCTCCGCGGCCGGGCCGATACCCATGGCCTTCTCCGCGGACCACGCACCCGCCACGCCGGACCCGGGCACCAAGTCCGCGAGCGCCAAGCTCGGTTCGGCCGACGCCGACCTCCTCACGGAGGCCAAGGCCGAGGGTGCCAAGAACGTCACCATGATGATCGCCACCGCCCCCGGGCAGACCGAGCAGGTCGCCGGGCAGCTGGACGCGGTGAAGGGCGGCTCCGTCGGCCGCACCTACGACAAGCTCGGCTACGTCCGCGCGACGGTCCCGACGGCCAAGGCCGACGCGGCCATCGCCGCCGCCGCGAAGCTCGGCTCGGTGCACGGCATCGACCTGCGCCAGGAGATCGCGCTCGACGACCCGACCCCGAGCGCCGACACGGCCAAGGGCGCCAAGGAGCGGGCCACCGCCACCACGGCCTACCCCGCCCCCTCCAAGAGCACGCCCGCCGAGAACCCGTACAACCCGTCCTTCGAGACGGGCGCCGTCGACTTCGTGCAGGACCACCCGAAGGCGGACGGCCGGGGCATCACCATCGGCATCCTCGACTCCGGCGTCGACCTGGGCCACCCCGCGCTGCAGAAGACGACCACCGGTGAGCGCAAGATCGTCGACTGGGTCACCGCGACCGACCCGATCACCGACGCCGACGCCACCTGGCGCCGGATGACCAACCCGGTCACCGGCCCCGTCTTCACCTACGGCGGCGCCTCCTGGAAGGCCCCGGCGGGCGCCTACCAGGTCAACCTCTTCCGCGAGTCCGCCTCCGTCGGCGGCGACGCCAACGGCGACGCGAACCGCGACGGCGACACCACCGACGCCTGGGGCATCCTCTACGACGCCGCGGCGGGCACCGTCCGCGTCGACCTGAACAACAACCAGGACTTCACCGACGACGAGCCGATGAAGCCCTACAAGGACGGCTTCCAGGTCGGCTACTTCGGCACCGACAACCCGGCGACCGACGTCGCCGAGCGGCAGCCGTTCGTCGTCCAGATCCGCAAGGACGTGCCGACCGACCCGTACGGCGGCGACTGGGTCGGCAAGAAGGCCGACTTCGTCAACATCGGCATCATCGAGTCCGAGCACGGCACGCACGTCGCGGGCATCACCTCCGCGAACGGCCTGTTCGGCGGCAAGATGAACGGTGCCGCGCCCGGCGCGAAGATCGTCTCCTCGCGTGCCTGCACCTGGACCGGCGGCTGCACCAACGTCGCGCTCACCGAGGGCATGATCGACCTCGTGGCCAACCGCGGCGTCGACATCGTGAACATGTCGATCGGCGGTCTGCCGGCGCTCAACGACGGCAACAACGCGCGCGCCGAGCTCTACACGCGTCTCATCGACACCTACGGCGTCCAGCTGGTGATCTCCGCGGGCAACTCCGGCCCCGGTGCCAACACCATCGGCGACCCCGGCCTGGCCGACAAGGTCATCTCGGTCGGCGCGACCATCTCCAAGCGGACCTGGGCCGCCAACTACGGCTCCCAGGTGGAGAAGTCGTACGCGATGATGCCGTTCTCCTCGCGCGGTCCGCGTGAGGACGGCGGCTTCACGCCGACGATCAGCGCGCCCGGCGCGTCGATCAACACCACCCAGACCTGGCTGCCCGGCAGCCCGGTCGCCGAGGCCGGCTACACGCTGCCCGCCGGCTACTCGATGCTCCAGGGCACCTCGATGGCGTCCCCGCAGGCCGCGGGCGCCTCGGCGCTGCTGCTGAGCGCCGCGAAGCAGAAGGGCATCGACCTCACCCCGGCCACGCTGCGGACCGCCCTGAACTCCACCGCCGACCACATCAAGGGTGTGCAGGCGTACGAGGAGGGTGCCGGCCTCATCAACATCGGGGACGCGTGGGAGTCCATCAAGGACGACGCCACCGCGCACACCTACACGGTCAAGGCGCCGGTCGACACCGCGATCGACTACGCCCTGAAGACGCCGGGCTTCGGCACGGGTCTGTACGACCGTGAGGGCGGCCTCAAGGCCGGCCAGTCCAAGACGTACGACGTGACCCTCACCCGCACCTCCGGTCCGGACCGCGCGGTCCGCCACGAGCTGCACCTGGAGAACAACGCGGGCGGCACCTTCCGCATCGCGAGCTCCGACGAGGTCTCGCTGCCGCTGAACAAGCCGGTCACCGTCAAGATCGCCGCCAAGCCGTCCTCGGCCGGCATCAAGAGCGCGATCCTGGAGGTCGACGACCCGCGTACCGAGGGCATCGACAAGCAGGTCCTGTCGACCGTGGTCGTCGCCGCCCCGGTCAAGTTCACGTACTCCGCGTCGGGTTCGGTCCAGCGCAACAGCAGCACGTCGTACTTCGTGACCGTTCCCGAGGGCGCCAAGTCCCTCGAGGTCGCGATGAGCGGTCTGAAGGACAAGAGCCAGACCCGCTTCATCTCCATCCACCCCTACGGCGTTCCGGTCGACAACACCTCGACGCCGTACTGCTACAACAACTACCTCGACGGCAACGGCTGCAAGCCCGACGTGCGCGCGTACGCGGACCCGCAGGCCGGCGTCTGGGAGATCGAGGTCGAGTCGCGCCGCACGTCGCCGCTGCTCGACAACCCGTACAAGCTGAACGTCGCCGTGTTCGGCGCGGCCTTCGACCCGGCCGTCGTCACGGTCCCCGAGGCCAAGGTCGGCACCCCGGCCGCCGCCTCCTGGAAGGTGACGAACAAGTTCGCGGCCCTCGACGGCACGCTCAAGGGCGGCCCGCTCGGCTCCTCGAAGTCGGCCCGGCCGACCATCGCCCAAGGCGCGACGCAGACCACCACGGTCGAGGTGCCCGCGGGCGCCAAGTCGCTCGACGTCGCCATCGGCAAGGTCTCCGACACCGCCGCCGACCTGGACCTGACGGTGTACGACGCCGCCGGCAACACGGTCGGATCGTCCGCGGACGGCGACTCGGAGGAGGCCGTCTCCGTGCCCTCCCCGGCCGCCGGGACGTACACCATCGAGGTCGTGGGCTACGCGGTCCCGTCGGGCTCCACGGCGTACGACTACCAGGACGTGTTCTTCTCGTCCTCGCTCGGCGAGGTCACGGTCGACGGGTCCGCGCCGGTCAAGCTCGGCACGGGCGACTCCGCCACGGTGTCCGCCTCGGTCACCGCCGCCGCCCCGGCGCCCGAGGGCCGCGAGTTCTTCGGCCAGGTCCAGCTGGTGAACGCCCGCGGCACGGTCGCGGGTCTCGGCAGCGTGAAGATCGAGAAGGTCACGCCGTAACCGCGGTACCACGGCAGGAGGGGCGGGCGTCCGTACGGGCGCCCGCCCCTTCGTGTGCGTGTGCCCTCAGTCCCCGCCCTGCTCCGGACCCCGGCAGGTGAGTCCCTCGGCGCCGGGCAGCGCCTCCAGGATGCCCTTGCGCGCGTCGCCGACCCCCCAGCCGACCTCCCAGTCCTGCCGGCCCCGCGGGGACACCGGGACGCGGACGAGCGTGTGGACGCCGGGTTCGAGGTCCTCGCGCGCGGCGCCGTCCAGGGTGACGGTGATCGTCGGCCGGTCCCGCACCGACTCCTGCGGCCGGTAGTAGTGCTTCACCTTCAGCACCACCCGGACGTCCCCGTCCTCGCGCGGCGTGATGCTCACCACGGTTCCCTCCACGAGGACCCGCGAGCAGGCGATGTGCATCTCGGGCGAGTACGCCGAGGCGTCGCCTCCACCCTTGCTGTCGGCCTGCGCGCTGTCCGACTTGGCCGTGTCACCCGCGCCCGCCCCGCCCTGCACCACGAGCAGGCCCAAGCCGGCCACCAGGCCGACCGCGGCGGTCGCGGCCACAGCGCCCAGGGCCGTGGCCAACGGGCGGCGGGCGCGACCGCCGGGCGCCCGCCCCGGACGGCGGGTGCGCCGCGCGGACCTGCGCACCGGGGCCGGCTCCGCCCGCCCGGCAAGCGCCTCGCCGATCACCGCAAGCTGCTCCCTCAGCACCGCCACGTCCGCCACCGCGGCGCGGTGCTCCGCCACGAGACCCGGGTCGTCGCGTGCCTCCCCGGGCAGCGGCTCGTCCATGATCGCGGCCAGCAGCGCGTCCTCGGCCGCACCGGCCGGCTCGCCCTCGTACTCGGCCACGTCACACCACCTCGTCCTCGTGCAGACGGACGCGCAGTGCGCGCACCGCCGTGTGCAGCCTGCTCTTGACCGTGCCCTCCGGGATGCCGAGCTCCTCGGCTATCCCGCGCACCGGCAGATCGGCGTAGAAGCGCAGGACCAGGACCTGGCGCTGGGCGTCCGGCAGCTCGTCCAGGCCCCGGGCGACGGCGAGCGAGAGCACGCTGGACTCCTCCCCGGAGGGGTGCTCCGGCTGGCGCAGCGCCGCGAGGCGCTCCCCCAGGCGCTCCTGGCGGCGTTTGGCCCGGTGCCAGTCCATCGCCAGGTTGGAGGCGACGACGGCGGCCCAGGCGGACACGTCACGGGGCGCCTCGTCCCCCTTGGCGGCGCGCTCCAGCAACCGCAGCCGGACCTGCTGCACCCCGTCCGGCAGGTCCGCCTGCGGCACCCCGCCGAGCGCGAGCACCGCACGCACCCGGCGCTCCTGAGCCGCGTCCAGAGGGTCCTCCACCCCCTGGACGCGGCGGGTCTTCCTGCGCAGCACAGTCACCCCTCCCCTCGCCGCGTTTCCTCTACGACGCCGCGAGGGGCCGAAACGTTCGCCGGGCGGCGCGTCACCCGTGCGCCGGGCGAGGGGTACGTCACACGGGCCGTCCCATTCCTCGGGCAAAGGATTGGACACACGGGGCCTGGTGAGACGCATGATGGGTTCACTGGGACCTGTCGTCCGTACGCAGGAAAAGCACGCTAGGAGTCGCCGTGAAGGTAGGAATCGTCGGAGCCACCGGTCAGGTCGGCACGGTCATGCGCAGGATCCTCGTCGAGCGGGACTTCCCGGTCGAGACGCTGCGCCTGTTCGCCTCGGCACGGTCGGCGGGTTCGACGATCGACTTCAAGGGCACCGCCGTGACCGTGGAGGACGCCTCCACGGCCGACTACACCGGCCTGGACATCGTCCTCTTCTCGGCGGGCGGGACGACGTCGAAGGCGCTGGCGGAGAAGGTCGCCTCGCAGGGCGCCGTCGTGATCGACAACTCCTCGGCCTGGCGCAAGGACCCCGAGGTCCCGCTGGTCGTCTCCGAGGTGAACCCGCACGCGATCACCGACCGCCCCAAGGGCATCATCGCCAACCCGAACTGCACGACGATGGCCGCCATGCCGGTGCTGAAGCCGCTGCACGAGGAGGCCGGCCTGGCGGCGCTGGTCGTCGCGACCTACCAGGCGGTGTCCGGTTCGGGCCTCGCGGGCGTGGCGGAGCTGCACGGCCAGGCGCAGAAGGTCGTCGCCGACGCCGACAAGCTGACCCACGACGGCGCGGCCGTCGACTTCCCCGAGCCGCAGGTCTACAAGCGCCCCATCGCCTTCAACGTGCTCCCCCTCGCGGGCAGCATCGTCGACGACGGCCTGAACGAGACCGACGAGGAGCAGAAGCTCCGCAACGAGTCCCGCAAGATCCTCGAGATCCCCGGGCTGAAGGTCTCCGGCACCTGCGTGCGCGTGCCCGTCTTCTCCGGCCACTCCCTGCAGGTCAACGCCCGCTTCGCGCGTCCGCTGTCCGCGGAGCGCGCCACCGAGCTGCTCGCCGGCGCCCCGGGGGTCGTCCTCTCGGACATCCCGACGCCGCTGGAGGCCGCCGGCCAGGACGCGTCGTACGTCGGCCGCATCCGCGAGGACGAGACGGTCGACCACGGGCTCGCCCTCTTCGTCTCGGGCGACAACCTGCGCAAGGGCGCGGCACTCAACGCGATCCAGATCGCCGAGCTGGTCGCGGCCGAGCTGAAGGGCTGACGTCCGACCGGAGGGGTCCGGGGTCCTCGGCGAGGATCCCGGACCCCTCCGGCGTGCGGGGAGCGGCGTCCGCGGCGCCGCAGGCCGGGCGGATCGTCGCGCGGGACCGGCCTACGGCCGCCGTACCTCGTAGAGGAAGCAGCCGTACTCCACGGCCCGGACGTGGACCAGGGCGACCGCCGGGTCGGCGAAGGCCTCGGCGAGCGCCGCGTCGAGGGCCGCCCCGGCCTCCCGCGGCACCTCCAGCAGGCTCCCGCCCAGGATGTGCCCCTCGGCGGAGTACCGGCGCAGGACCCGCAGGGCACCGGGGCGGGCGAGCGGCCACCGCTCCCCGTCGGGGCCCGCGCACTCCTCCGCGTGGATGAAGACCGGCCCCTGTTCGTCGTACGCCCCGGGCCGGGCCCCCGTCCCGGCGGCCCAGCGCCGCAGCGGCGCGTACGAGACGAGGGCGATCCGCTCCCCCGGCGCGCTGCGGCGCAGGCAGCACCGCAGCGGCGCTCCGCCCTCCTCGTCGGTGAACGGCGCGAGGGGCCGCCCCGCGTCGTCCCGGTCACGGAGTTCCTTGAGGACCGTCGGCTCGACGGGTCGCGCGGTGTGGGTCGTCATGCCTCCAGACTCGCCCCCGCCCGGCCCTCCCACCGGCGGGAAACGGACATCGCGTTCGGCACAGTTCCCGTGGAAGGATGACGCAACCCACACATAACGAGGAGATGACCGCGTGCCTGGCACAAACCTGACCCGCGAAGAGGCACAGCAGCGGGCGAAGCTGCTCAGCGTTGACTCGTACGAGATCGATCTCGACCTCTCCGGCGCGCAGGATGGGGGCGGCACCTACCGGTCCGTGACCACGGTGCGCTTCGACTCCGCCGAGACCGGCGTGGAGTCCTTCATCGACCTGGTGGCCCCGGCCGTCCACGAGGTGATCCTCAACGGCGACCAGCTGGACCCCTCCGAGGTCTTCCGCGACTCGCGGATCGCGCTGCCCGGCCTGCTGGAGGGACGCAACGTCCTGCGGGTCGTGGCCGACTGCGAGTACACCAACACCGGTGAGGGACTGCACCGGTTCGTCGACCCCGTCGACCAGCAGGTCTACCTCTACACCCAGTTCGAGGTGCCGGACGCCCGCCGGGTCTTCGCCTCGTTCGAGCAGCCCGACCTCAAGGCCACTTTCCAGTTCACCGTGAAGGCACCGGCGGGCTGGACCGTCATCTCCAACTCCCCGACGCCCGAGCCCGTCGACGACGTCTGGACCTTCGAGCCGACGCCGCGGATCTCGTCGTACATCACCGCGCTCGTCGTCGGGCCGTACCACAGCGTCCACAGCGTGTACGAGAAGGACGGGCAGTCGGTGCCGCTCGGCATCTACTGCCGCCCCTCGCTCGCGGAGTTCCTCGACTCGGACGCCATCTTCGAGGTCACCCGGCAGGGCTTCGAGTGGTTCCAGGAGAAGTTCGACTACGCGTACCCGTTCAAGAAGTACGACCAGCTCTTCGTGCCGGAGTTCAACGCGGGCGCGATGGAGAACGCGGGCGCCGTCACCATCCGCGACCAGTACGTGTTCCGGTCCAAGGTGACCGACGCCGCGTACGAGGTGCGGGGCGAGACGATCCTGCACGAGCTGGCCCACATGTGGTTCGGCGACCTCGTGACCATGGAGTGGTGGAACGACCTGTGGCTGAACGAGTCGTTCGCCACCTACACGTCGATCGCCTGCCAGGCGTACCACCCCGACTCGCGCTGGCCGCACTCGTGGACGACGTTCGCCAACTCCATGAAGACGTGGGCGTACCGCCAGGACCAGCTGCCGTCCACGCACCCGATCATGGCCGAGATCCGCGACCTGGACGACGTCCTGGTCAACTTCGACGGCATCACCTACGCCAAGGGCGCCTCCGTCCTCAAGCAGCTCGTCGCGTACGTCGGCATGGACGAGTTCTTCCGCGGGGTGCAGGCCTACTTCAAGGCCCACGCGTTCGGGAACACCCGGCTGTCGGACCTGCTGGGCAAGCTGGAGGAGACCAGCGGCCGCGACCTGCAGACCTGGTCGAAGAAGTGGCTCCAGACGGCCGGCATCAACGTCCTGCGGCCGCAGATCGAGACCGACGCGGACGGTGTCGTCACCTCCTTCGCCATCCGTCAGGAGGCCCCCGCGCTGCCCGCCGGCGCCCAGGGCGAGCCGACGCTGCGTCCGCACCGCATCGCCATCGGCCTGTACGACCTCGACGAGGCGAGCGGCAAGCTGGTGCGCGGTGAGCGGATCGAGCTCGACGTCGACGGCGAACTGACCGCCGTACCGCAGCTCGTGGGCAAGCGCCGCCCCGCGGTGATCCTGCTCAACGACGACGACCTGTCGTACGCGAAGGTGCGTCTGGACGAGCAGTCGCTGGCGTTCGTGACCGAGCACCTCGGCGACTTCGAGTCGTCGCTGCCGCGCGCCCTGTGCTGGGCGTCGGCGTGGGACATGACCCGGGACGCCGAGCTCGCGACCCGCGACTACCTCTCCCTCGTCCTCGCCGGCGTCGGCAAGGAGTCCGACATCGGCGTGGTGCAGTCGCTGCACCGCCAGGTGAAGCTGGCGATCGAGCTGTACGCGGACCCGACGGCCCGCGAGACGCTGCTGGCCCGCTGGACGGAGGCGACCCTCGCCCACCTGCGCACCGCGCAGCCGGGCAGCGACCACCAGCTGGCCTGGGCGCGCGCCTTCGCGGCGACCGCCCGCACGCCGGAGCAGCTGGATCTCCTGGAGGCCCTGCTCGACGGCCGGGAGGCCATCGAGGGCCTGGCCGTGGACACCGAGCTGCGCTGGGCGTTCGTGGAGCGACTGGCCGCAGTCGGCCGCTTCGACGAGGCGGAGATCGCCGCGGAGTACGAGCGCGACCGGACGGCGGCCGGCGAGCGGCACGCGGCGACCGCCCGTGCGGCGCGGCCCACCGAGGAGGCGAAGGCGGAGGCCTGGGCCTCGGTCGTGGAGTCCGACAAGCTCCCGAACGCCGTGCAGGAAGCGGTGATCGGCGGCTTCGTGCAGACCGGCCAGCGGGAGCTGCTGGCCCCGTACACGGACCGGTTCTTCGCCGTGGTCAAGGACGTCTGGGACTCCCGCTCGCACGAGATGGCCCAGCAGATCGCGGTGGGCCTGTACCCGTCCGTGCAGGTGAGCGAGGACACCCTGGCCAAGACGGACGCGTGGCTGGCCTCCGCGGAGCCGAACGCGGCCCTGCGGCGGCTCGTCTCGGAGTCCCGTTCCGGCGTCGAGCGGGCCCTGAAGGCCCAGGCGGCGGACGCGGCGGCTTCGTGATCCCTCGTACGTGAGAGGGGGCGTCCGGCGAGTGCCGGGCGCCCCCTCTCGTTCCGCTCGTCCGCGGGGCGTCGCCGAGCGATCCGGCCCGCGCCGGGCCGCCGACGGCTCAGCCGAGTCCCAGTACCCGCCCGTACTCCAGCGCACCGGTCGGCAGGCCCAGGCTCCTCGGCGTCAGGGCCCGGGAGCCCGTCGCCGTGGGTCCCTGCGGGGTTCCGGGGAGCAGCCAGACGCCTCCCGAGGCCGCGTTCTCGCCGGGCGCGCCCGTCGCGAAATCCACGTGGCCGTCGGCGTCGTGGTCCTGGAGCACGACCGCGGCGCCGAACCGGTCACCCTGTTCCGCGGTGCCCGGGACGCCCGCCGTGCTCTGGCTGAAGGCGCGGCTGGTGGCCGTGCCGGAGGCCGACAGCAGGCCGGTGCCGGTGCCCTGCACGAGGAGCACCGAACCCGCCTCGGGACGCGCGCCGACCGCCTCGTACGGGTCGCCGACCGCCAGGTCCGCGTAGCCGTCTCCGTCGACGTCGGCGGCGGCGAGAGCGGTGCCCAGACGGTCCTCGGTCTCGGCGGTGCCGGCCACGCCCGGAGTGTCCTGGTGGAGGTCCTGGGTGCGGGTGCCGAAGCCGCCGGACGCCGATCCGTACGCGATGTGGACCAGCCCGCCGGTGAACGTCTCGGCCCTGCCCGTGGTGTAGTCCGCGCAGGCCGGTCTGTCGTCCTCGTAGTTCGGGTAGCAGGCGCCGAGCGCCAGGTCGTCGGTGCCGTCCCCGTCGAAGTCGCCCGCGGCGAGGGACACGGCGGAGGCCGTGGTGCTCCACCACGGCACCGGGGCGCCGTCCCGCCAGCGGTAGACCCGGGTGAAGCGGGTCTCCGTGGCGGAGACCGAGAGCGCCAGGTCGTCGTCGCCGTCCCCGTCGAAGTCACCGGTGGCGAGGCTGGGCTGGCGGCCGAAGTCCGCCCCGACGACCTCCCCGGTCAGGGTGTCCGGGGCGGCGGCGGTGAGCGGGCCCGGACGCAGGACCACGCCGCTGTGCTCCTCCCCGCTCCGGCCGAGGGCGAGGTCCGTACGGCCGTCGCCGGTGACGTCGCCGGCGGCGAGCACCGAGCCGATCCGGGAGAACGGGCCGTCGCCCCGCGCGACCGTGTAGCCGTCGGCGAACCCGGCGGCCGAGCCCCGCAGTACGGTGACGGTGCCGTGTTCGGCCTGCGGATCGGTGGACAGGGACTCGCTGGAGGCACCCACGACCAGGTCCGCGAAGCGGTCGCCGTCGGCGTCCGCGGCGGTGACCGCGGAGCCGAAGAGGTCGCCCGCCTCGGGGGTGCCCGGCACCCCGGCCGTCGCCTGGCTGATCCGCACGGACCCGTGCCGGCCCGCGCCGCCGGGGCCGCCCCACAGGACCTGCACGTATCCGGCCTTCGCCGTGCTTCCCACCTGCGCGGAGGGCACGCCCACCGCCAGGTCCGGGTAGCCGTCGCCGTTGAAGTCCCCCCGGGGTGCGGGGGTCGCGGCCGGGCCCGCGGCGGCGGCGAAGGGGATGGGCGGGACCAGCAGGGTCGCCGCGCAGATCGCCGTGGCGGAAAGGATCCTGTTGCGCATCGTTGTCCGGGCTCCGTCTTCTCTCGTGTACATCCGGCGGTGCTTCTCCGGGTGTCCGGTCTGGGCAGGGGTGCCGGGTCGGTGGTCCGGCGGGGGTGCCGGGTCGGTGGTCCGGCAGGGGTGCCGGGTCAGCGGCCGAAGGTGTCCGCGAACCTGCGTCCGTCGACGACCGGGTAGCCGAAGTCGGTCGCGTTGAAGGCGGTCGCGTAGCTGCTCGTCAGGCCGGTGGTCGTGCCGCGCAGGACCCAGGCCGCGCCGTCGTCGTACCCGTTCGGCAGGACGTCCTCGCCGAATGCCCCGACGGCCAGGTCCGCCCTGCCGTTGCCGTTGATGTCCCGCAGCCGCAGCGAGGAGCCGAAGTGGTCGCCCGCTTCGGCGGCACCCGGCACACCCGAGGTGGCCTGGTGGAAGGACTGGGCGCCACTCGTGGTGAGGCCCCCGGAACCGCCCTTCAGCAGGACGATGTCGCCGACGTTGCGGTGGCCGTCCACGTCCTCGTACGGGGCACCGACCGCGACGTCCGCGCGGCCGTCGCCGGTCGCGTCGCCCACCGCCACCGCCGCGCCGAAGTCGTCGAACGCCTCGTCGGTGCCGGGGACGCCCGCGCTCGCCTGGGTCCAGGTCCGGCCGGTGGCGGGGAGGCCGTCCGCCCTGCCGTACCGCACGGTGAACGAACCGCCTTGGCCCGCCGCCGTGTTGCCGGTGACCAGGTCGTCGTACCCGTCGCCGTTGATGTCTCCGCCCGCGACGGCGGACGCCCAGGTGGCGCCGCCCTCGGCGTACCCCTCGGCCAGCACCGAGTAGTCGGAGCCGATGTCCCCGGGGCCGCCGCGCAGGAGGCCGACGTAGCTGCCGACGGCGCCGTTGGCGCCGTTCTTCCGGCCGTGCAGCACGTAGTCGCTGCCGTCGGTGCCGGAGAAGTGACCGGCGACGACACCGTCCAGCTGCACGTCGTCGGGCAGGAAATCGACCTCCGGCGCCAGCGCGCCGTCCTGGGAGGGCTTCCCGTCGGCGTACCACCAGAAGCTGCCGCCGCCGACGACGACCAGGTTGCCGGTGCCGTCGCCGTCGAGGTCGGCGAAGGAGGTGCTCTCGCCGAAGAAGTCGGCGTCGGCGGTCGGGGCGGTGAGTGCCATGCCGCCGGACGTGAACGGCCTCGCCCCGCCCCACATGATGGTGACCGAGCCACGCGGCTTGCCCGCGACCTGCTCGAAGGGCGCGCCGACGATCAGGTCGGCGTAGCCGTCACCGTCGACGTCGCCGCTGGTGACGTTCTCACCGAACTTGTCCTCGGACTCCGAGGTCCCCGGGACGCCCGGGGAGTCCTGCGTGAGGGACACCGAACGCGCAGGGCTGACGCCGGACGCCGAGCCGAAGAGGACGGTGACCGTGCCGCCGCTCGCCTTGGGCGTGCCGATGGCCAGGTCGCGGTAGCCGTCGCCGTTGAAGTCGTCCGCGAGGGCGGACGGCGCCGCGGAGGCGGCCGGGGCGCCGAGCCCGGCGACGGCCAGGACGGCAGCCGTGGCAGCGGCCAGAGTACGTGCGCGCACAGTGATGCTCCCTGTCTGTGGAACCGATGCGGGTACCGGCTTCGGTGATCTACGACCCCTCGGGTGGACGAAGGGTTGTACGCACGGGAAGTCGGGGTGAACGGGTGCGGCGGGCCCGGCAGTCGGCCGGGCGGGACCAAAGGGTCGCCCCCCCGGGGGGCAGGCCGCGCGGGGCCACCGGGTCACCCTGGGGGGCAGGCGGCGCGGGGCCACCGGGTCACCCTGGGGGGGCAGGCGGCGCGGGGCCATCGGGTCGCCCTGGGGGCAGGCGGCGCGGGGCCGCCTCGCGTCGAGCACCCGGAGACCTCGGGGCGCCCCCGCCGGGGGGGGAGCCCCGCGGGCACGGCGGGACCCTCGGGGCGACCTCGCGGGGGGAGCGAGCCGCACGCCCGCGTCACGTCGGCGGCACGGAGACCCCGGGCCGGGCAGGACCCTCGAAATGACCCCACGGGGTCGATCCGCGCACCCCCGTCATCCCGGCGGCCCGGAGTCCGCGGGCCCGTCGGGACCACCGGGTCGCCCTGGGGGGAGGCCGCGCGAGGCCACCGAGTCGCCCTGGGGGCAGGCGGCGCGGGGCCACCTCGCGTCGAGCACCCGGAGACCTCGGGGCGACTCCGCCGGGGGGGGGCGAACCGGCCGTCGCGTCACGTCGGCGGCACGGAGACCCCGGGCCGGTCGGGACCGCGGGGACGGTCCTAGGCGTCGAGCCGCGCGGCCGCCTCGCGCAGGGCGTCGAGGACCCGGGCGACCGCGGGCGCCTCCTCCGCCCCGCGCCGCACCGCCGCGACCACGTGCCGGTGCGGACGGTCCGTGTCGAGGCGGCGCATCACGACGCCGTCCCGCCGCGCGGACGCCATCCTCGGTACGAGAGCGACCCCCATGCCCGCTTCCACCATGGCCAGGATCGCCGTCCAGCCGGCCGCCGAATGGCCCTGGTGGGGGCTAAACCCGGCGCTCTCGCAGGCGCCCCGCGTGATGTCCGACCAGGGGCCGCTCCCGCCGAAGATCCAGGACTCGGCGGCGCAGTCGGCCAGCCGCACGTGCCGGGCGCGGGCCAGCGCGTGGTCCCGCGGCAGCGCGAGGTCGAGCGGCTCGGCGAGCAGCGGCACCCGGCTGAAGCGGGGGTCCGCCGCCGTCGGGGCCTGCGCGGCCAGCGACAGGGCCAGGTCCACCGAGCCCGCGCCGAGCAGTTCGTATGCCTCCGCCGCCTCGGCCTCCCGCACCTGCACCGAGATCCCGGGACGCGCCGTCCGCAGCGCCCGCACGGCGGGGACGACCAGGGCGGGCACGGCGGTGGAAAAGGCACCGACCCGCACCTCACCGGCCTCCCCCTGCACGAAGGCGGCCAACTCGGCGTCCGCCCGCTCCAGTTGCTCGAACACCGCTTCCGCGTGCCGCAGGACCAGCTCGGCCGCGCCCGTCAGCCGCACCCGCCGCCCCTGCGCCTCCAGCAGCGTCACGCCGAGCTGCCGGGCGAGGTTGGTCAGTTGCTGCGACACGGCCGAGGGAGTCAGCAGGAGCGCCTCGGCCGTCGCGGTGACGGTGCCGCGCTCCCGCAGCGTCCGCAGGATCTGCAGCTTCTTGATGTCCCACCTGTCGTACTCGGCCATGGCGGCAACCTATCCACCGGCAGGTGTGCGCAGGCCGCCGGCGGGGCGCCCCCACGGAATCCGGACGGCCGTACCGAGCAGGACCCCGCCGAGGATCAGCGCCATGCAGACGACCTGGGTCCCGCTCACGGACTCGCCCAGGAGGACGTACGACAGCGCCGCCACGCACACCGGCTGGAGGTGGTAGACACCGCCCGCCCGAGCCGCTCCGACCAGGGAGACGGCCCTGTTCCAGCAGAAGAAGGCGAGCGCGGAGGAGAAGACACCGACGTACAGGAGCGGGCCGGCCGTGGCGGGCGCCGGGGCGAACCCGCCCTGGACCGTGACGCTCACCGCGTAGGCCGGGAGCAGCATCACCGTACCGAGGGTGAAGGTGGCCAACAGGAAGGCGGAGCCGCCGAGTTCTGCGGGGCGGCGACGCAACAGGGCGCTGTACGAAGCGAAGCTCGCCGCCGCCGCGATCATCCAGAGGTCCCCGGGCGCGAAGCCGGACGCTCCGGATCCGGCGCGGACCAGGAGCAGCACCCCGGCGCAGGCGATCCCCATCCCCGTCACCCGCCGCACCCCGAGACGGGTGCCGCCCAGCCGCTCCAGAACCGCCATCAGGACGGGCGCGGCGGCCATGATCATGCCCATGTTGCCGGCGAAGGTGGACAGACCCGCCTGGTTGACGAGGGTGTTGTAGACGGTGACGCCGAGCAGCGAGGCAAGGAGGAGGTACCGGACGTGGCGCCGCAGCACCGCGCGCTGCCGCCAGGCCCCGCGTACCGCGAAGGGGGCGACGGCCGCCAGCGCGACGACCCAGCGCCAGAACGCCTGTTGGACGGGTGGCACGCTGTCGTGCAGGGCCCGGGACGCCACGAAGCTGCCGGACCAGACGACCGTGGCGACGGCGGCGAGCGCGATACCGAGACCGGCGGCGCCCTTCTTCGTCGTCGCGATGGCCACGCGGTGCGTACGCGTCCGGTCCAGGACTGCCACGGACATCCCTTGCCTTTCAGTGGTGGGTCGGGGGACCCGATCACCGTTCCAGTGGCACAACCATCACGTCCATCGAATCTTTTCGACCATTCCTTTCAGCAGAACTGAAGGGTTGCCCGCCATGGGTCAGTGTCCGGCGACGGAGGCTGTCGGAGATGCGGTGCCGGAGGGAGGTGAGGCGGTGCCCATCGGCGGAAGGGTGGCCGCGTCGGTGGGGACGGGCGCGGCGGGCCCGGCGGCCCCGGAGGGGAGAGATGCGGCGGCACCGGTGGCGGGGAGAGGCGCGGCCGTGACGGCCGGTGGACCGGTGACGCCCCGCGCCGTACGCTGTCCCGCCACCGTCGCGGTGAACGCCAGCGCCATGCCGAGGAGTTGAAGCGGCGCCAGCGACTGCCCCAGGGCCGCCCAGCCGATGACGGCCGCGCTGAGCGGCGAGAGCGGGCCGAGGAAGGTGACCTGGGTGGCGGTCAGCCGGCCGATGCCGCGGAACCAGAGCCAGTACGCGACCGCCGTGTTCACCAGGGCCAGATACAGGTAGCCGCCGACCGCCCGGCCGTCGAGCGCGGGCGGCGCTCCTTCGATCAGCAGGGCGAGCGGCGCGATCAGCAACCCGCCGGCCGTGAGCTGCCAGGCGGTCAGCGCCAGCGGGCCGACACTGTGGGGCCGCCCCCACCGCTTGGTCAGCACCGTCCCGGTCGACATCGACGCCGTCGAGGCGAGCGCCGCGAGGACCCCCAGGAGGTCCAGCGCTCCGGCCGCCTGGAGCACCACCAGGCTGACTCCGAGCGCGGCGGCGATCCCGGTGAGGAGAGTGCGCACGGTCGGTTGCTCCCCCAGCAGCAGCACGGCGAGCCCGGCCACGAACAGCGGCCCGACCGAGCCGACCACCGCCGCCATCCCGCCCGGGAGCCGGTACGCGGAAAGGAAGAGGAGGGGGAAGAACGCGCCGATGTTCAGCGCCCCCAGGACCACCGCCTTCCCCCACCAGGCGCCGCGCGGCAGCACCCGGGCCAGCGCGAGCAGCACCAGCCCGGCGGGCAGGGCGCGCATCAGCCCGGTGAACAGGGGACGGTCGGCCGGCAGGAACTCGGTGGTGACGGCGTAGGTGCTGCCCCAGGAGACCGGCGCGAGGGCGGTCAGCAGGACGGTCAGGGAGCGTCGCCCGCTGGCGCCGCCGAGGGCGGAGCCGCACCCGGGGCTCGTGAGGTGTGATCTCGCGTCCGTCATGGCGGAGCCCTCCGTCGCTGGGCCGATGCCGGTACGGCACTCGGAGTAAGTAGGTCAGCAGTCATTAGCTTAGTACTAAGCTACTGAACGTCAAGCCACTTTCTTGCGACCGACCGATGGGCGGACCGATACTCGGCGCATGACCGGAAACCCACCGACCCAGGACGCCGTCGACGCCATCGTCGAGCAGTGGGCCGCCGTGCGTCCCGATCTCGACACCGCCGCGATGGAGGTCTTCGGGCGCATCTTCCGTCTCTCCCGGACGATGGGCGACCGCATGGAGAAGGCGTACACGCGGTTCGGGATCTCCCGGGGCGAGTTCGACGTCCTCGCCACACTGCGCCGCTCGGGGAAGCCGTACACCCTCTCGCCCCGTCAGCTCTCGGCCACCCTCATGCTCACCACCGGCGGGATGACCGGCCGCCTCGACAAGCTGGAGCGGGCGGGGCTGCTGCGCAGGTCGCCCGATCCGCACGACCGGCGCGGGCTGCAGGTCACGCTCACGGACGAGGGGTTCCGCCTCATCGACGAGGCGGTCGGCGCGGGCCTCGCCGTCCAGACCGAGGCGCTCGACGCCCTGAACCCGGAGCAGGCGGGTCAACTGGCCGATCTGCTGCGCAGGTTGCTGGCGGGCACGACCGCCTGACGGCCCGGGAACCGGACCGTCACGGAGGACCGGCCGGGCCTGCGCGGAGTGGGGCGGAGGACCGGCCGGGCCTGCGCAGAGTGAGGCGGCGGACCGGCGGGCCTGGGCAGAGTGGGGCGGCGGACCGGCCGGGCACGCCCAGCGCGCGGCGACCTCCGCACCCTCACCGCCGGGACGCCACGCCTCCGTACCGCCACCGAGGACGACCGCGCCCGGCCGATGCGGGCGGCCTCCGCCTCCGCACCCTCACCGCCGGGACGCCACACCTCCACACCGCCACCGAGGACGACCGCGCCCGGCCGATGCGGGCGACCTCCGCCTTCGTACCGTCACCGCCGGGACGCCACGCCTCCGTACCGTCCCGCATCCACCGCCGGGCACCGGCGCGACGTCCCGGCAGACCGGCGGACCGGCGGACCGGAGATCACCGCGGGGCTGCCGACGGTGCGCCGATCGCGCCGGCCTCGGTCAGCGCCCGCTCCACCGTCGCCCTGTCCACAGCCTCGTCGGCTCCCTCGGCCTCCGCTGCCCAGGCGACGTACCCGTCCGGCCGGACCAGCACCGTCGTACGCCGGCCGCTCGCCCAACGCTCCACCGCCACCCGCCCCTCGAACTCCCCCGCCTCGAACGGCTCCGGCGCGACCAGCACGAACCGCCCGCCCCGCAGCGCCTCGTAGAGACGGCCGCTCTCCAGAGCGACGTCCGGGGCCCGCCTGCCGACCAGCGGGTGGGAGCCGCGCGGCGCCGGATAGGCGTATCCGATGCCGGTGATCCGGCCGATCATCCGGTCCCGGGCGGGCCGGACACGGTCGAGGAAGGTGGTGAGCGCGGCGCGGAAGGCAAGCTCCCAGGGCCGCTTGGCCATCGCCAGCCGGACCATGCCGCCGCTGCTGCGCAGCACGGACGCACCGACCGGGTGCCGCTCGGCCTGGTAGGTGTCGAGCAGGGCGGCGTCGGCGCGCCCGTCCAGGACGGCGGCCAGCTTCCAGGCGAGGTTCGCCGCGTCCTGGAGACCGGTGTTCATGCCCTGTCCGCCGGCCGGCGTGTGCACGTGCGCGGCGTCCCCGGCGAGGAAGGCCCGTCCCACGCGGTAAGCGGGAGCCTGGCGTTCGTCACTGTGGAACCGGGACATCCAGCGTGCGTCGTGCATGCCGTAGTCCCGGCCGAGGGCGAGCCGGACGATGTCCTCGACCTCGTCGAGTTCGACCGGCGTGTGGTCGGGGACGTCGCGCCGGCGGTGCCAGCCGATCACCCGGTAGTAGCCGTCACCGAAGGGCGCGATGAAGGCGAAGGCGTCACCGACGGCGTCGGTGGTCAGCAACTGCTCCGGCGGCTCGGCCAGTCGTACATCCGCGAGGACCACGGAACGGATGACCGACCTGCCCGGGAAGGGCAGCCCGATCGCCTTGCGCACCGCGCTGTGCAGGCCGTCCGCGCCGACCACGTAACCGGCCCGCATCACGTCCAACTCGCCCTCGGGATGGCGGACTTCGAGCGTCACGCCGTCCGCGTCCTGGCTCAGTCCGGTCACCTCCGTCTCGTGGACGAAACGCACCCCCGCCTCGACGGCCCGCCGCTCCAGCACCCTCTCCACCTCGTACTGCGGCAGCACGAGCAGGTGGTTGAAACGGGAGGGCAGTGTGTCCAGCGGAACGGTCAGCCGGCCGAAGAGGCGGATGCGGTCGAGCGTCTCCCCCTTGGCCTCCAACTCGTCGGCGAGACCGCGGGCGTCGAGCTGCTCCAGCGTGCGGGCGTGCAGGACGAAGGCGCGGGAGAGGTTGCTGATCCCGCCCGGGCGCTTCTCGACGAGGGTGACCGGAATGCCGGCCGCGGCGAGGTCGCCGGCCAGCAGGAGGCCGGTGGGGCCCGATCCGACGACGATCACGTCTCGGGGTGCGTGGGGCGCTCGGGGCGCTCGGGGCACTTGAGTTTTTTGAGGTGCGTGAGGCGCGTGAGGCGCTTGAGGTGTGCGGGACGATTGGTTGCGCCTGCGGGCCTTGCCGTTCATCGCGACCTCCCTGATGCCAACGCTTGCTGGCCTACGAGTGCTGGCCCTACAGGTGTTGGCCTACGAGTGGTGACCTACCGAGGTTGACCCACGCACGATGGCCAACGCCCGATGACCGCGCCGGGCGCCTGACGCCGAACGCCCCGCAACACCCGTAAGCCAACGCCCGCTGGCCAACACCTGTAGGCCAACACCTGTGGGCCAACGCTCGTTTGCCACCATAGGAGCGGCCCACTGGACTGTCAACACACGTTGGCCTACGTTTGTTGGCATGACCGACCACGGCCCCGCGGCCCCGCCCCCGCCGACACCCCCCGCCTCTCCGTCGACGAGCGCCCCCTCGGCGCCGACCGCGCCCCCGGCACCCCCCACCCCGTCCGCCTCTTCCGCCCCGTCCACCCCGTCCGCCCGCCGCTCCGACGCCACGCGCACCGCGATCCTCTCGGCGGCTCGCGAGCGGTTCGCGGCGGACGGGTACGAGCGCGCCACGATCCGCGCGATCGCCAAGGACGCCCGGATCGATCCGTCCATGGTCATGCGGTACTACGGCTCGAAGGAGGGGTTGTTCGTCGCGGTGCTCGACGTCGATCTGCGGCTGCCCGACCCCGCTGAGCTCCGGCCGGAGGATGTGGGGCGGTTCCTGGTGAGCCACTTCCTCGACCTCTGGGAGGAGAACGAGGCGCTCACCGCGATGCTCCGGGTCGGCGTGACCAACCAGGCGGGCGCGGAGCGGATCCAGGCGGTCTTCCGGGAGCAGTTGCTGCCGGTGGCGCGGCGGGTGTGCCCGGACCCCGAGCAGGCGGGGGCGCGGGCCGCGCTCAGCGCCTCACAGGTGCTCGGGATGGCGCTCACGCGCTACGTGCTGCGGCTGCCCCCGGCGGTCGCACTGCACCGCGAGGAGGTCGTGGCGTGGCTGGCGCCGACGCTCCAGCGCTACCTCACGGCCCCGCATCCGGGGAGCCGGCCGTGACGAAGGTGAGCCGGGACGACGTGGACACACCCTGAGCGCACCGCCCGCGGGCAGACCGGCACTCCGCGAGGGCGAGCGCGCCCGCGTCCAGCGCGCCGGAAAACGCGTCGAGGGAGTCCGCACACCACGTGGGTGCGGACTCCCTCGACGAGGAAGAGTGCGGAAGCGGACGGCGCCGGGGCCCGGGCCGGTCCGACGGGACCTGCGGGATCGACGCGACCTGTGCCGGACAGCGGGCCGGGGCGAGCGGGCTCGGCCCGCGGGACCGCCGACCGGACGGACCGGGCGTCAGCCCTGCTTCGGCTGCCTGTCGGACTTGTCGAGGACCATCACGAGGCCGGCGATGACCAGGAACAGCACGATCGGCGCCGCGACGAAGAGGCCCAGCGTGTCGATCACGCTCAGGCCCTGGCCGGGGTCGTCACCGTCGTCGCGGGTGAGCGCGAGCGCGGGGGACGACATGAGCAGCATCATCAGCGTCGTACCGGCAGCCAGGGCGCCGGCGCGCAGGGCGTTCTTCTTGTCCACGGTGCAAACGTAGCGAACGCCCGCGCGCGGCGCGCGCCCGGGGTGCCGTACGAAGGAATCACCCGCCCGGACGCACCGAGCCGTCCACGGTGTGGGCGGACGGGCCGCCGGAGGGCAAGTCACCTCCCGGGGGCGGTCGGTCGCCGGGCGCGGTGCCGGGTACCCGGGCTCCCGCGGGCGGTCGCAGTACGTCCAGGAGGGCGTGCAGGCGCGGGGACCGGGCCAGTTCCTCCAGCGTGACGGGGCGGCCCTCGGCGTCGGCGACGGGCAGGCGCCAGTTCGGGTACTGGTCCCAGGTGCCGGGCAGGTTCTGCGGGCGGCGGTCGCCCACGGTGTCCGGCAGCCAGACGCCGACCATGCGGGCCGGGGTGCGCAGCAGGAACCGGTGCACGGCCCGGATCTCGTCCTCCTCGGAGGCCGACGAGAGGCCTTCGCCGGGGGACGGGCCCGCCCCCGGCAGCAGCCCGAGCCGGGCCAGGAGTGCCAGCCACTCCGCGGTGTCCGCGGCCGCCTCGGAGCGCTCCTCCTCCAGTGGCCGGGTCAACAGGCCCAGGCTGTCGCGGAGTTCCACGTGCTCGCCGGTCAGGCGGGCCGCGGTGGAGGGGAGGTCGTGCGTGGTGGCGGTGGCCAGGCAGTCGGCGCGCCAGCGTTCGGGGGGCAGCGGCAGTCCGTCACCGGTCCAGTCCCGCTCGAACCAGAGCACGGAGGTGCCGAGCACGCCGCGCTCCTGCAGCGCCTCGCGCACTCCCGGCTCCACGGTGCCGAGGTCCTCGCCGATCACCAGGGCCCCCGCCCGTGAGGCCTCCAGTACCAGGACGGCGAGCATGGCCTCGGCGTCGTAGCGGACGTAGGTGCCGTCGGTGGGCGCCTGGCCCTGCGGGATCCACCAGAGCCGGAACAGGCCCATGACGTGGTCGATGCGCAGGGCGCCCGCGTAGCGGAAGAGGGCCCGCAGGAGACTGCGGTAGGGGGCGTAGCCGGACTCGGCCAGCCGGTCGGGGCGCCAGGGCGGCAGGCCCCAGTCCTGGCCCAGGGCGTTGAAGGCGTCCGGCGGGGCGCCGACGGTGGTCCCGGCGGCGAAGTACTCCTGCTGCGCCCAGGCGTCGGCGCCGCCGGGGTGGACGCCGACCGCGAGGTCGTGGACGAGCCCGACCGGCATGCCGGCGTCGCGCGCGCTGCGCTGGGCGGCGGTCAGCTGGGCGTCGGTGAGCCAGGCGAGGCGGGTGTGGAAGCCGACGCGGGCCGCCAGTTCGACGCGGGCCCGGGCGGTCTCGGCCGAGCGGGGGTCACGCAGACCGGCGGGCCACAGGTGCCAGTCGGAGCCGTGCACCTCGGCGAGCGCGTACCAGGTGGCGTGGTCCTCCAGGGCGGTACCGCCGCGGGCCAGGAAGTCCTCGTAGGCGGCGCGGCGTCCGGGGCCGAGCGGCACGGTGCCGACGTGTTCGAGTGCCTGCCGCTTGAGGTCCCACACGGCGTCGCGGTCGATCAGCGCGCCCTTGTTCAGGACGGCGTCGCGCAACTCCCCGGCGCGCCGGCTCAGCGCGTCGAGCCGGTCGCGTTCGGCGGCGTACGCGAATTCGGGGACGTCCTCGACGCGCAGGTGCACGGGGTCGGGGAAGCGGCGGGAGGAGGGCCGGTAGGGGGACGGGTCGGTGGGCGTGCCCGGTACGGCGGCGTGCAGTGGGTTGAGCTGCACGAAGCCGGCGCCGAGTGCGCGCCCCGCCCAGGCGGTCAGTTCGCCCAGGTCGCCCAGGTCGCCCATGCCCCAGGAGCGTTGGGAGAGCAGGGAGTAGAGCTGGACGAGGAGGCCGTAGGTGCGTCCTGGCGCGGCGGGCAGCCGGGCGGGCG
Organism: Streptomyces sp. NPDC026417; assembly: GCF_055567695.1. Classification (NCBI taxonomy): domain Bacteria; kingdom Bacillati; phylum Actinomycetota; class Actinomycetes; order Kitasatosporales; family Streptomycetaceae; genus Streptomyces; species Streptomyces sp. NPDC026417. The sequence continues at coordinate 127,445 of NZ_JBVHPY010000001.1, read as the reverse complement.
CCGCCACGAGGTGGGCGTCGGCGGTGCGGCCGTCGGGGGCGGTGGCGTGCAGCGCGTGGACGCCGGGCGGGAGGTCCGCGGCCGAGGTGTGGGTGTCGCCCTCCTCGGTGTCGATGCGCAGCCGGGTGCCGTCCGGCAGTCCGGCGAGCGCGGCGGGTACCGCGCCTCCCCAGGAGACCACCGTCGGCGGCAGCAGGCGCTCGCGCAGTTCCCGGTCCCGCCGGGCGAGGGCTTCGGCGACGGCCTGCGGGGTGCTCGCGTCGATGCCGAGGGCCGCCAGGGCCGCGGTGACCGCGGTGTCCGAGGCGGGGACCGAGCGGCCGGGGGACGGGCTGTAGGCGGTGGCGACGCCGTGCAGGGCGGCGAGCCGCGCCAGCGGTGTCCCGGTGGACTCGGCCGACGGGGCCGGCGCGGGGTGGGACAGCGGTGTCCCGGCGGACTCGGCGGCCACGGGGCGGGACGGCGGCTGCTCGGCGGGTCCGGCCGACGGGGGCGGCGCCATCTAGACCCCCGCGGCGGCGCCGGTCGAGGTCGGCTCGCTGGTCAGCGGTGCGGTGTCGGAGAGCGGCGGTTCGCTGGTCAGGGGTTCGGCGTCGGGCAGCGGGGGTTCACTGGTCAGCGGTGTCTCGCCCCAGGATCCCTCGGCGGTGCTGTTCTCCTCCGGGGGGAACAGCGGGGGGTATCCGAGCGTGTCCCATTCGGGGACCCGGGTGGGGCGTCCTCCGCGTTGCTTCGGAGGGAGGCCGGTGTCGCGGGAATCGGCGGAGGACTCCGCCGAGGGTTTGGAGAGGGCCGAGAGCAGAAGGTGCGCCGAAGCGGCCACGAGGGTCTCCTTTTCGTCGTACGGCTGGACGCGGGTTCTCGCAGCCCTACCCAATGAGCGCGGCCGCAGACGTGGACGCACGCCGAAGGTGTCCTTGGTCACATTCTGTTCCAGGGGCGGCCATGCCACCAGAACACGGTCGGGTGATGGCGGAGCGCTGCCGCACGGGACGCACGGGGCAGGTGCGGTGGATGCGGCGGGTGGGGCGCATCCGGCACCTCGGCACTCTCCGTTGACACTGCGACCGCCTGAGTGATGGGCTCGATGCCGCCCCGGACGAGCCGTACGGGGGTGATGCGAGCGACGAGGGAGGGCTGTTGCAGCTCCGGCGCGGGATGGGAGCCGTACAGCTTCGGCGTGATCAGGGGTCCGGGCGGGTTCGGCGCGGGCGGACGGGCGTACCGGTCGGCCGGGGCCAGGGTGCCGCCGTGCTCGCGTTCGTCCTGGCGGCGGGTGCGCTGGGCGTGGCGCCCGGTGCCGTAGCGGCCCCGGCGTCCGTCACCGCCGCGGACGCACCGAGGGCGGACGCATCGGGAGCGGACGCGCTGCCGGCGGTCTGGCCGCGTCCGCAGTCCCTGCGTGCGGGCGGTTCCGCCGTCAGGGTCACGGACCAGGTGGTTCTGGTCGCCGACGCGGCTGCCGATCCGTACGCCGTGGACGCGTTGCGGGCGCTGCTGTGGAAAGCGGGCGCGCGGAAGGTCACGACGGTGCGCGACGGCGATCCGCTCCCCGCGGACGTGCTGCGCGCGGGAAGCCTGGTGGTGCGCGCGGGCGTGGAGCCGGCGCGCGGCACCGGCAGCGGCGCATCCGGCACCGACGCCGGCCGGAATCACGGCACCGCCGGCACCGACGCCGACCGGAGTCACCGCACATCCGGTGCCGACGCGCACCGGGGTCACGGCACCGCCGACGGCGGGTCCCCCTTCGGCGGGCACGCCGGGAGCGCCGCGGCCGACGGCGCCCACGCCCTCGGTGTCCGCCACGCCACCCCGCTGGACCGGGCGCTCGCCGCCCTCGGCGCCCCGCCCCGCGCCGATCTCCCGTCCGGCGGCTACCGGCTGGCCGTCGGCCGGGTCGGGGGCCGCGCCACCGTCGCCCTCGCCGGAGCGGGCGAGGACGGCCTGTTCCACGCGGTGCAGACGCTCCGTCAGCTGACCGGCGACGGGCGCGTGCCGGGCGTCGTGGTCCGCGACTGGCCGGGGACTGCCGTCCGGGGCACGACCGAGGGGTTCTACGGCACGCCGTGGACCCGGCAGCAGCGCCTGGAACAGCTGGACTTCATGGGACGCACCAAACAGAACCGCTATCTGTACGCGCCCGGCGACGACCTCTACCGCCAGGCGCGCTGGCGCGAGCCGTACCCGGCGCGGCAGCGCGCCGATTTCCGGGAGCTGACGGACCGGGCGGCCCGCGACCACGTCACTCCGGCCTGGGCGGTGGCTCCGGGGCAGGCGATGTGCTTCTCCTCGGACGCCGACGTGGCGGCCCTGACGCGCAAGCTCGACGCCATGTGGGGGCTGGGCTTCCGTGCGTTCCAGCTTCAGTTCCAGGACGTCAGTTACAGCGAGTGGCACTGCGGGGCGGACGCCGAGGAGTTCGGCTCGGGGCCGGAACCGGCGGCCCGCGCCCAGGCCCGGGTGGCGAACGCCGTGGCCCGGAGGTTGGCCGAACTCCACCCGGACGCGGCGGTGTTGTCGCTCATGCCGACGGAGTACTACCAGGACGGTCCGACCGCCTACCGGCGGGCACTGGCCGCCGCGCTGGACGACGGGATCGAGGTCGCGTGGACGGGTGTCGGTGTCGTGCCGCGGACCATTACGGGGCGTGAACTGGCCTCCGCACGGGACGTGTTCGGGCATCCGCTGGTCACGATGGACAACTACCCGGTCAACGACTACGCACAGGACCGGATCTTCCTCGGCCCGTACCGGGGCCGCGAGCCCGCGGTGGCCACGGGTTCGGCGGGCCTGCTCGCCAACGCGATGCAGCAGCCGGAGGCCTCCCGCATCCCGCTCTTCACCGCGGCCGACTACGCCTGGAACCCCCGGGACTACCGCCCGCAGGACTCCTGGCGGGCCGCGATCGACGATCTCGCGGCCGGTGACGCGCGGGGCCGGCGGGCGCTGGACGCGCTGGCGGCGAACGACGCGTCGTCGGTGCTGGGCGGCGACGAGTCGGCGTATCTGCGCCCGCTGCTGGAGGCGTACCGGCGGGCCCGGACGACGCCGGACCGCGCGGCGGCCCAGACGGCGTCGCGGCGCGTGCGGGCCGCGTTCGCGGTGCTGCGCGAGACCCCCGAGCACCTGCCGGGCAGTTCGCTGGCCTCCGAAGTGAGGCCCTGGAGCGAGCAGTTGGCGCGATACGGCAAGGCGGGCGAGACGGCAGTCGCCATGCTGGACGCCCAGACGGACGGCGACGCGACGGCGGCCTGGCAGGCCTACCGTGCCCTCGGCCGACTGCGTACCGAACTGGCGGCGAGCCGGGTCACGGTGGGCAAGGGCGTGCTCGACCCGTTCCTGAAGCGGGCGCAGCGGGCGTACGAGACGTGGGCGGGCCTCGGCCGCGAGCGGGCGGCGGACCACGGTCCGGCGGACGGCGACCGCGTCGTCCGCCTGCCGCGGGCACGGCCGCTCGCCGCGGTCACCGTGCTCGGCGACCCCGGGACGGCCGGGTCCGTGGAGGCGCACGTCCCCGGCGAGGGCTGGCGGCGGCTCGGCGACCTCGCCCCCGGCGGGGCCACGGAGATCGCCTCGCGGGTGCGCGCGGACGCCCTGCGCGTGACCGGTCCGCGGCCCTCGCAGGTACGGCACCTCGTGCCGTGGTTCGCCGACTCCCCCGCGGTGGAATTGGAGTTGGGGCGTACGGAGACGGATGTGGCGATCGGCGGCACCGGTACCGTGCCGGTGCGGCTGGCCTCCCTGCGCCCCTCCGACGTCCGCGGGAAGCTCACGGTCGAGGCGCCGAAGGGCGTGCGCGCGCGCGTCCCGGCGACGACGCTCCTGCGGCGCGGCACGGAGCTCGACGTCGCCCTCGACGTGACCGTCCCGGCCGGCACACCCGCGGGGTCGTACGAGGTCACGATCGGTTTCGGCGACGCCCGCCGCACGCTCACGGTCCGCGCGTTCCCCCGCACCGCGGGACCCGACCTCGGCCGCGGCGCGAAGGCGTCCTCCTCGGCGGACGAGACACCGGACTTCCCCGCGTCGGCGGCCAACGACGGGGACCCGGGGACCCGTTGGTCCTCGCCCGCGCGGGACGGGGCCTGGTGGCAGATGGAGCTGCCCGGGCCGGTGCGCCTGGGGCGCGTGGTGCTGCGCTGGCAGGACGCGTACGCCGCCGCGTACCGGATCCAGGTCTCCGCGGACGGCCGTACCTGGCGTACCGCGTCGGCGGTGAACGACGGGCGGGGCGGCCGGGAGTCGCTGCGCATGGACGAACGGGGCGTCCGCTTCGTGCGCGTCCAGGGGGTGGAGCGGGGCACGAAGTACGGCTACTCGCTCTGGTCGGTCGAGGCGTACCGCGTGGCCGACTGAGGCGGCACCCGCCCGGAACCGGCGTGCCGCGTGGTGAACCGTGCGTGCGGCGCTGGTCGATAGAGGGGGTGTGAGACTGTTCCGCCCCATGGGGGGCCACCGGGAGGACGCCACGGACGCGGCGCTGCTGCGGGCCGTCGCGGACGGGGACTCGGCGGCGATGGCCGCGCTGTACGACCGGCACGCGGGATGGCTGCACACGCGGCTGACCCGGCGGTGCCCGGACCCCGAGGTCGTGCGGGAGGTGCTCCAGGACACCTTCGTGACGGTGTGGCGGTCGGCGGCCGCGCACCGCGGCGAGGAGGCCGGCGGCTGGCTGTGGACGATCGCCGCGCGGCGCCTCGTGGACGCCCGCCGGGTCCAGGAGCGCGCCGCGCGGGTGGAGTACGAGCCGGCGGTGCCGGCGGCCTCCGCCGAGGAGCGGGTGCTGGCGGGCCTGGAGTACGGGGACGTGGGCGCGGCGCTCGACCGTATCTCTCCCGAACTGCGCGACGTGCTGCGGGCCACGGTGGTCGACGGCCTGACGACCCGGGAGACGGCGCGGCTCCTCGGCATCCCCGAGGGCACGGTCAAGACCCGCGCCATGCGTGCCCGCGCCGAGCTCCGCGCGGCCCTCGCCCATCTGAGTCCGTCCGTGGCCCCGTCGCTGGGCCCGTCCGCGCTGGGAGGTCCGGCATGACCGGCTGGCACGCACCCGACGATCTGATCACCCGGTACACGGACGGCTCCCTGCCGGAGACGGACGCCTGGTCCCTGGAGAAGCACCTGGAGGGCTGCACCGGCTGCGCCGTGCGGGCCTCGCGGGCGGCCCGGGAGGGCGCGGCGGGGACGGTGCTGGCGGAGGTCCGGGTCGCGGTCCTCCAGGCGGCCCGCCCGCCCGCGTCCGTCCCGGCGCGGTCCCCCTCGCCCAGGCCCGTCGCGGCCCCGCCGTCCCCGCCTCCGTGGCGGGCGTCCGTGCGGGCCCGGGCCGGCGGGGGGCGGCTCGGACGCGTGCTGTGGGCCGCCGGGCCGGCGCTGCGCGGGGCCTGGAGCGCGGCGGTGCTGCTGGTGGCCGTGGGGGCGCTCGTCCTGGCGTACGGCGGCGGGTTCGACGGCGTGCGCCCGCTGCTGCTGGCGGTGGCTCCCGTCGTCCCCGTGGCCGGGGTCGCCCTCTCGTACGGGCGGCACGCCGACCCCCTGCACGAGATCGCCGCGGCCTCGCCCTCCGGCGGGCTGCGGCTGGTGCTGACCCGGACGGCCGCCGTCCTCGCGGTGAGCGTTCCGCTGCTGACGGCGGCCGGGCTGCTGCTCCCGGCGGGCGGCCCCCCGCTGCCGCGGGTCCCGGCGGCGGCCGCCTGGCTGCTGCCCGGGCTCGCGCTGACGCTGGCCACGCTGGCGCTGTCCGGATACGTGGGCTGCCGCAACGCCTCGGCGGTCGTCGGCGCCGGCTGGCTGCTGGCGCTCGCGGCGCCCGTCCTGGCGGACACCGGTGCCGGTCCGACGGCCCGGCTCACGCACCAGCTCTCCCTCTACTTCACCGGCGCCTCACCGCAGATGGCCTGGGGGGCGGCGGCAGTGCTCTGCGCCCTGGTCCTCGCCGCGCGCCGCACCGCGTACGACCGTCTGGAGACGATGTGAACCCGTCCGGAACCACTTCTCCCCCGCCGCTTCCCGCCTCCCCCGATACTGGCGGCCGGGACGGCGCCCTCTCGGTCCGGGTCCGCGGCCTGACCGTCCGCCACCGCAGGACCACCGCGCTGGACGCCGTGGACCTCGACTTCGGTCCCGGCGTCCACGGACTGCTCGGTCCGAACGGCGCCGGCAAGACCTCCCTGATCCGCGTCCTCGCGACCGTCGCGGAGCCCGCCGCGGGCCGCGTGGAGATGCTCGGCGGCGACCTCGGCCGGCACCGGGAGCGTGCCGGGATCCGCCGTGAACTCGGTTATCTGCCGCAGGAGTTCGGGTACTACCCGGGATTCACCGTGCGGGAGTTCACGGCGTACGTGGCCTGGCTGAAGGAGATGCCGGCCGCCGCCACCCCGGCCGCGGTCGAGCGCGCGGTGACCCGGGTCGGGCTCGCCGACCGGATCGACGCCAAGGTCAGAACGCTGTCCGGCGGGATGGTCCGCCGGGTCGGCATCGCGCAGGCCATCGTGAACGACCCCCGCATCCTGCTGCTCGACGAGCCCACGGCGGGCCTGGACCCCGAACAGCGCGTGGAGTTCCGTGCGCTGCTGCGGGAGCTGGGACGGACGGCCACCGTCATCGTCTCCACCCACCTGGTGGAGGACGTGGCCGCCGCCTGCACGGACGTCACACTGATCGAGGCCGGGCGGATCGCGTACCGGGGCACCCCGGGGTCGCTGGCCGGGCTCGGCGCGGACGGCCACCCGTCCGACGGCAACGCCATCGAACGCGGCTACACGGCGGCCCTGCGCGCCCACCGCGCCGGCACCCCCGCGGAGGCCGGCCGATGAGCGTACGGACCCAGCCGGAGAAGGACCCCGCGGCCGCCGCTCCCGCACCCCGCACGGCCGCCGCTCCCCCGCCCCGTGGGGCCGCGCGCCCGCCCGCTCCCCCGCGGCGCCACCCGCTGCGCACCGAGTTCCTGCGCGGCTTCGCCCCCTGGGCGGGGGCCGCGCTGCTCGTCGCGCTGGCGTGGCCGCTGGCCGCCACCGGGTCCCATTGGCAGGGCAGTTGGGGCGAGACCACCAACGAGCTGAGCTCCGCGGCGGGGATGATCGGGGCGCCCTTCGCGCTGGCCGCGGGTGCCTGGCAGGGCGGCCGGGAGCGACGGCTGGGCACGGCGGAGCTGCGTGCCTCCACCGCTCGCGGACCCCTGGCCCAGTTGCTGACGGCCGCGCTGCCGCTCGCCTGCTGGCTGGCCGCCGCCTACGGGGCGGTGGCGGCGGGTGCGCTGCTGGCGTGCGCGCCCTACGCTTCGGCGGGAGCGCCGGCCACGGCGGTCCTCGTGGGGGCCGCCGTGTCGATCGCCGCGTGCACTCTGCTCGGCCAGGTGGCCGGGCGGGTGCTGCCCTGGCGGCTGACCGCGCCGGCGCTCGCGGTCTGCGGGTACGTCCTCGTCGGCACCCTCGGCACCTCGCATTCGGACCTGCGCCACCTCGCGTTCGCCCTGGTGGCGGGCGACGGCGACCGCAGCCTGCCGCTCTGGTGGTACCCGTTGGTCTCGGCGCTGTGGGTGTGCGGGCTCGCCGCCGCCGCGGTCCTGGCCCACACCGCGCGGCGCCGCGCCGGCGCGCTGCTGCCGCTCGCGGCCGCACTGGGTGCCGCCGTCCTGCTGGTCCAGACGGGGGACAACCTGCTGCGCGACAACCCGGCGGCCCGCCGGCAGGTGTGCGACACCTCCATCGCGCCGCAGGTGTGCGTCAACGCCACGCATCCGGGTCTGCTGCCGGAGGTGACCGACGCCCTGTCGGGACTCACCGGCCGGCTGGCGGGCGTGCAGAACCTGCCGGTCCGCTTCGAGGACCTCGACCGGCGGCCGCGCGCCCGGGAGGCGGAGCTTCCGATGCTCACGCCGTTCGGCTGGAGCGCCGTACGCGGGAAGGTCGCCGATCCGGAGCGGTACGCGCGGGAGGCCGCGCAGGCACTCGTGCGCCATGACTGCGAGAGGGTGCCCTCGGCGCGGCGGGTCCGGGTGGCGGACACGGCCGTGGTGCGCTGGCTGGCGCCCTACGGTCCGGCCGACCGCATGCGCGAGGATTCCGAACAGCGGGCCCGGGAGTCCGGCGACGAGCGGGAACTCGCTTCCCTGCGGGCCGAGGACGAGGCGTACGCGCGCCTCTCGGCCATGACCGGCGAGGAGCGCCGCGGCTGGCTCGGCCGCTACTTCGCGTCGGCCCGGAGCTGTGACCCGGCCGCGAGTGAGGTGCCGTCCCTGTGAACGCCCCGAACCGGCTCCACCCCCTCGCCCTCTACGCCCGGTCCCGCGCCCTGGGCGTCACCGCGGCCGTCCTGGCGGCCACCGCGGCGCTCACCCTGGGTGCGGCGAGCCACCCGGACACCTATCTGGACCCGTACCGCAGGGTCCCGCTGCTCTCCCTGGCCCCGCTGCTGGCGTCAGCCGCGATCGGCGTGAGCCTGCACGCGTACACGCGGGACCTGGACGACACCGCGGTCCGTCCCTGGTGGCCGCGGCGACTGGCCCACCTGCTGCTCCTCAGCGCGTTCGCGGCCCTGGTGCTCGCCCTCGCGGTGCCCGGGCACGCCGAGGTGTTCGGCGCTGCGGCCATGGTCCGCAACACGCTGGGCGCGGTCGGTCTCACGGCGGCCGGAGCGGTGCTGTTCGGCGCCCGGGCGAGCTGGATGCCGACGACGCTGTACTTCAGCGCGGTCTACCTCGCGGCCTCCTCGCCCGGTGTGAGAAAGGAGACAGTGCTGGCCTGGGCTCTGCAGTCGGGACCCCAGCCGGGTGCCTGGGCCGTCGCGCTGGCACTCTTCGTGTCCGGTCTGGCGCTGTGCGCGACGTGCGGCGCCCGGCCCGAAGCGCCCCGCGGCTGACGGGAGCCGTGGGACGGGCCGGGCGGGCGGGGGTATGCAAAAGCCCGGATCGTCAGGCGGAGATGCCGTCGATCCGGGCCATCGCGTCCTCGGCGCCGTACGGCTGCAGGTAGGGCAGCCAGCGCGGGTCGCGGTGGCCGGTTCCGATGATGCGCCAGGCGAGCCCCGATGGCGGGGCCGGTTTGTGGCGCAGGCGCCAGCCGATCTCCACCAGGTGGCGGTCGGCCTTGGTGTGGTTGCAGCGGCGGCAGGACGCCACCACGTTGTCCCAGGCGTGCTGACCCCCGCGGGAGCGCGGGATGACGTGGTCGACGCTGGTTGCGACGCCACCGCAGTACATGCACCGGCCGCCGTCGCGGGCGAACAGCGCTCGCCTGGTCAGCGGGACGGGGCCCCGGTAGGGGACCCGGACGAACCTCTTCAGCCGGACCACGCTGGGTGCGGGGACAGTAACGGTCGCGCTGTGCATGAAGGCGCCGGATTCCTCGAGAGAGACGGCCTTGTTCTCAAGGACGAGGACGAGCGCGCGGCGGAGCGGTACGACGCCGAGTGGCTCGTACGACGCATTGAGGACCAGGACATGCGGCACGGATGCCTCCTTGTACGCCGGCGGCGCGTGGCTCGCGCCGGGACGATCTGTGGCCAGTGTCCCCTCATGCCTGGTGGAAGCGCCACCATGTCCCGGTAACGGGCTGGGAGTGTTTTCGACCACACCTGGTTCATCCCCAGGTGAGCACAGTCTCTCCCTCGGACAACGCAACGATCCACACACGATGCCCCGTTAGTGTGGTGGGTCTGCCCGACGGTGTCCCTCTCGTGATTTCCGGCCGCGGGCGGACCGCTACGCCTGGAGGTACCCCCCGTGTCCTTGTCCGTCCTGTTGGCCGCAGCCACTCCGTCGCCGTCGCCCTCGACGACGGCAGACCCGCTCCAGGACGCCCAGGAGAGTGCGACCAACGCCGCGAGCTGGGTCGAGCAGAACTGGTCCACATGGCTCAGCATCGGCCTGCGGGTCCTGCTGATCGTGGTCATCGCGGTGGCCCTCAGAATCGCGGTGCGCCGGGCCATCACCAAGTTCATCGAGCGGATGAACCGGACGGCTCAGGCCGTGGACGGCACCGCCCTCGGCGGCCTCCTGGTGAACGTGGAGCGGCGCCGGCAGCGGTCCCAGGCCATCGGCTCGGTGCTGCGCTCGGTGGCGTCCTTCCTCATCGTGGGTACGGCCGCGCTGATGGTCCTCGGCACGTTCGAGATCAACCTCGCGCCGCTGCTCGCGTCCGCCGGTGTGGCCGGTGTGGCCATCGGTTTCGGCGCCCGCAACCTGGTCACCGACTTCCTGTCCGGTGTCTTCATGATCCTGGAGGACCAGTACGGCGTCGGCGACACCATCGACGCCGGGGTGGCCTCCGGCGAGGTGATCGAGGTCGGCCTGCGCGTCACCAAGCTGCGCGGCGACAACGGCGAGATCTGGTACGTGCGCAACGGCGAGGTCAAGCGCATCGGCAACCTCTCCCAGGGCTGGGCCACGGCGGGCGTCGACGTGACCGTGCGCGCCTCGGAGGAGCTGGACCACGTCCGGTCGGTGCTCAACGAGGTCGGCGAGGCCATGAGCAAGGCGGAGCCCTGGAACGAGCTGCTGTGGGGCCCGATCGAGGTGCTCGGTCTCGACAGCGTCCTGCTGGACTCGATGGTCGTCCGCGTCTCGGCCAAGACCATGCCCGGCAAGGCCCTGACCGTCGAGCGCGAACTGCGCTGGCGCATCAAGCGTGCCTTCGACGCGGCCGACATCCGGATCGTCGGCGGCTCCACGGTCCAGCCGGAGGAGACGCCCGCCCCGGACCCCACCGCCGCGGTGGCCGCCCCGTCCGTGTACGCGAACACGGCCTCCCCGCAGTCGGAGGCCGCGTCCCCGATCGCCGCCCCCCGGCCCGGACCGCGGTAATCCGCCACCGTTCACCACCCTTCGTACGCCCCCTCACGGCTGTACGCACCGCCCTCGCGGGTAACGACTCCGTTGCCGCGGGGGCGGTCTCTCTTGACGCCTCCACGACGGCACGCCTACGTTCCTCCCATCGAACAGGAAACTTTCCTAACAGTGATCCTGCGGCGAGGTCGCCCCGGCCCCGCGTGGACTTCCCCGCCGCGTCACTGGAAAGCTGGGCAGCTCGAAAGGCAGGTGGGGACTGACATGGCCGGATCCGCCGGTACGCCGGGTACGCCGCGCGTCCTGCGCGCCATGAACGACCGCGCCGCCCTCGATCTCCTGCTGGAGCACGGCCCCCTGTCCCGTACGCGGATCGGAAAGCTGACCGGGCTGTCCAAGCCCACCGCCTCCCAGCTCCTCGCCCGCCTGGAGGCCGCGGGCCTCGTGCTGGCCACCGGGACCAGCGAGGGCCGCCCGGGCCCCAACGCCCAGCTCTATGCCGTCAATCCGGGCGCCGCCCATGCGGCGGGGCTCGACGTCACCCCCGAGCGCATCCTGGCCGCCGTCGCGGACGTCACCGGACGCACCGTGGGCGAGTACGAACTGCCCACGCCCGGCCGGCGCCCCGCCCACCCCGTCGTCCGGCAGGTCACCGACGCGCTGGACGGGGCGGTGAAGGCGGCGGGGCTCGCCCGGGACGACGTCCACCGGATCGTCATCGCAACCCCCGGCGCCTTCGACCCCAACACCGGACGGCTGCGCTACGCCTCACACCTGCCCGGCTGGCACGCCCCGGGCATCCTCGACGAACTCGCCGCGGCACTGCCGATGCCCGTCGAGTACGAGAACGACGTCAACCTCGTCGCCATCGCCGAGCAGCGGCTCGGCGCGGCCCGCGGCCACGAGGACTTCGTGCTGCTGTGGAACGAGGGCGGTCTCGGCGCCGCGCTCGTCCTCGGCGGACGGCTGCACCGCGGCTGGACGGGCGGCGCCGGCGAGGTCGGCTTCCTGCCGGTGCCCGGCGCCCCGCTGGTCCGGCACGTCACCAAGGCCAACAGTGGCGGCTACCAGGAGCTGGCCGGCTCCCAGGCCATCCCGGCGCTGGCCCGGGAACTGGGCATCCGGCCCGTGCCGGGCGGCTCCTACGCCGAGGCGGCGGCGGCCCTCGTCGCGCAGGCCGCCGCTGTCGACGAGGGAGCGCACCGGCGGCTGCTGGAGACGTACGCCACCGGCCTCGCCACCGGTCTCGCCTCGCTGGTCTCCGTGCTCGACCCCGAACTCGTCGTGCTCAGCGGCGCCTCGCTCACCGCCGGCGGCGAGCCGCTGCGGGCCCTGGTCCAGGCCGAGCTGGAGGAGCTGGCCGCGTCCCGGCCGCGGCTCGTCGTCGGCGACGTCCGCGAACACCCCGTGCTGCGCGGCGCGCTGGAGAGCGCGCTGGCCGCCACCCGCGACGAGGTCTTCGACACCTCGCGCTGACCCCGCCCGGCACCGTCCCGCCCCACCGATCCCGCCCCATCGCGGCACTCGCGGTCCGACCGCACCCCACCCCCCGCGTCCCCTGCAGTCCCATCCGCCCTAGGGAGACCCCGTCATGCCCGGAATGTCCAGGAAAGCGGCCGTCGCGCTGGCCGCGTCCGCCTCGATAGCCCTCCTCGCCACCGCCTGCACCGGCCAGTCCGACTCCGGCGCGAGCGACGACGCGTCCAAGGAGCAGACGATCAACTTCTGGCACGCCTGGAGCGCGCCCGGCGAGGTCAAGGCCGTGAAGACACTGGTCGCGGGCTTCGAGAAGGCCCACCCGAACATCCACGTGAACGTCGTCGGCAACATGACGGACGACAAGATCAACCAGGCGCTGCGCGCCGGCGGCGGGAAGGCCCCCGACGTCGTCTCCTCGTTCACCACCAACAACGTCGGCAAGTTCTGCTCGTCCGGCGCCTTCGTCGACCTCGACCCGTTCTTCGAGAAGGCGGGCATCGACCCGGAGAAGACGTTCCCGAAGGCGATGAACGAGTACACCCGGTTCGAGGGCAACCGCTGCACGGTGCCGCTGCTGGGCGACGCCTACGGGCTCTACTACAACAAGACCGCCTTCGAGAAGGCAGGCATCGCCGCACCGCCGAAGACCTGGTCGGAGTTCGAGAAGGACGCCAAGAAGCTCACCGTCGCCAAGGGTGACTCGTACACGCAGCTCGGGTTCATGCCGAACTACCACGGCTGGGAGTCGACGACCGAGCACTACTTCGGGCAGTTCTCCCCCACGTACTTCGACAAGGAAGGCAAGTCGAACCTCGCCAAGGACCCCGCGTTCAAGGCCGGGTTCACCCTGCAGAAGCGCCTCGTCGACGAACTGGGCGGCTACCGGAAGCTGGAGAAGTTCCGGTCCAAGCTCGGTGACGAGTGGGGCCCCAAGCACCCCTTCCACACCGGCCAGGTCGCGATGCAGCTGGACGGCGAGTGGCGGCTCGGCATGGCCGAGGAGGCGAAGCCCGGCTTCGAGATCGGCGTGGCACCGCTGCCCGTCCCCGACGACCAGGCCGACCAGTACGGCAAGGGCTACATCACCGGCACGATCGCGGGCATCGCCGCCACCAGCAGGAAGCAGAACGCGGCCTGGGAGCTGGTGAAGTACATGACGACCGACACCGACGCGGTGGTCGGCTTCGCCAACGCCATCCACAACGTGCCGTCCACGCTGGCCGCCCTGAAGTCGCCGAAGCTGACCTACGACCCGCGCTTCAAGACCTTCCTCGACATCGCGTCGAACCCGAATTCCACGACGACGCCCGCGTCCCTCAACGGCGGTACGTACCTCGTGACGATCCAGCAGTTCGGCTACGACTACGAGAGCGGCAAGGCCGGGGATCTGGAGGCGGGGCTGAAGAAGACCGCCGCGCAGATCGACACGGACATCGCCCAGGCGAAGTGACGCCGTCATGAGTGCCACGTACACACTGCGCGCCAAACGCCGCCGGGCGGCGCTGCGCACGGCCGCCTTCATGTCCCCCTGGCTCGTCGGCTTCGCGGTCTTCTTCGCCTACCCGCTGCTCTCGACGGTGTACTTCTCGTTCATGCACTACGACGGCTTCAAGCCGCCGACGTGGAGCGGGACGCAGAACTGGGTCTACGTCTTCGAGAACTACCCGTTGTTCTGGCCGGCGTTGCGCAACACCCTGTGGCTCGTCGTCGTGATGGTGAGCCTGCGGGTCCTGTTCGGACTCGGGGTCGGCCTGCTGATCACGAAGATCAGGACGGGTACGGGTGTCTTCCGGACGGTCTTCTATCTGCCCTACCTGGCCCCGCCCGTCGCCGCCACAATGGCCTTCGCCTTCCTGCTCAACCCGGGCACGGGACCGGTGAACTCGCTCCTGGAGGGCATCGGGATCCCGGCGCCGGGCTGGTTCAACGACCCGTCCTGGTCGAAGCCCGCCCTCACCCTGCTCGCCCTGTGGGGCGTCGGCGACCTCATGGTCATCTTCATGGCCGCACTGCTCGACGTCCCGAAGGAGCAGTACGAGGCCGCCGAGCTGGACGGTGCCTCCGCCTGGCAGCGGTTCCGGTTCGTGACGCTGCCGAACATCTCGCCGATCGTGATGTTCGCCGTGGTCACCGGCGTGATCCAGACCATGCAGTACTACACGCAGCCACTGATCGCGGGAAAGGTCGCCTCGGGTGTCATCCAGGGCGCCGGCACGCAGTTCGAGCCCGGCTACCCGGACAAGTCGACACTCACGCTGCCGCAGCTCGTCTACAACCTCGGCTTCCAGCGCTTCGACTACGGCTCCGCCTGTGTGGTCGCGCTGGTGCTGTTCGCCCTGTCCATGGTGTTCACCGCGTTCCTGATGCGGCGCCGGGGCGGCCTCATCCAGGCAGGTGACTGACCATGACCCAGCTACTCGACCCACCGGTGGAGCTGCGGCCCGAGCCCGCCTCCCCCGCCGAACGCACCGCCCGCCGCCGTGCCCTCCTGGAATGGGTCGCCGTGCACTCCCTGGGCGTGGCGGCCGCCCTCTTCTTCGTGCTGCCCTTCGTGTTCGTGTTCCTCACCTCGCTGATGAGCGACACGCAGGCCCTGAGCCGGGACCTGATCCCGCACACCTGGGAGTGGGGCAACTACCGGAAGGTCTTCGACACCCCGGGCTTCCTCACCTGGTGGAAGAACACACTGCTGTACGCGGGAGCGGGGACCGTCCTCACCGTCGTGTCCTCGATCCCCGTGGCGTACGCGCTCGCCAAGTTCCGCTTCCGGGGCCGGAACCTGTCGCTGATGCTGGTCATCTCGATGATGATGCTGCCGCCGCAGGTCGTCGTCATCCCGATGTACCTGTTCTGGGCGAAGCAGCTGGACCTGTCGGGCACGCTGTGGCCGCTGATCGTCCCGATGGCGTTCGGGGACGCGTTCTCCATCTTCCTGCTGCGGCAGTTCCTGACGACCATCCCGAACGAGTACCTCGACGCCGCGAAGGTCGACGGCTGCGGGGACCTCAGGACCCTGCTCAGGGTCGTACTGCCGATGGCGAAACCCGGCATCGCGGCGGTCGCGCTCTTCCAGTTCTTCTACGCCTGGAACGACTACTTCGGTCCGCAGATCTACGCGTCCGAGAACCCCGCGGCCTGGACACTGAGTTACGGCCTGGAGTCGTTCAAGGGCGCGCACCACACCGACTGGAATCTCACCATGGCCGCGACCGTCCTGGTCATGGCCCCCGTGATCCTCGTGTTCTTCTTCGCGCAGAAGGCGTTCGTCGAGGGTGTCACGCTCACCGGAGTGAAGGGCTGACTATGAAACTGGCAGTAGTGGGCGGGGGCTCCACGTACACCCCTGAACTCGTCGACGGTTTCGCGCGGTTGCGGGACACCCTGCCCGTCGAGGAACTGGTCCTCGTCGACCCGGCCGCCGACCGCCTGGAGCTGGTGGGCGGCCTGGCGCGCCGGATCTTCGCCCGGCAGGGACACCCCGGGCGGATCGTCACCACCTCCGACCTGGACGCGGGCGTCGAGGGCGCCGACGCCGTGCTGCTGCAACTGCGCGTCGGCGGCCAGGCCGCCCGCAACGAGGACGAGACCTGGCCGCTGGAGTGCGGCTGCGTCGGGCAGGAGACGACGGGCGCGGGCGGCCTCGCCAAGGCGCTGCGCACGGTCCCCGTGGTGCTGGACATCGCCGAACGGGTCCGCCGCGCCAATCCGGACGCCTGGATCATCGACTTCACCAACCCGGTCGGCATCGTGACCCGCGCCCTGCTGCAGGCGGGCCACAAGGCGGTCGGCCTGTGCAACGTGGCGATCGGCTTCCAGCGGAAGTTCGCCGGGCTGCTCGGCGTCGCCCCCGCCGATGTGCACCTGGACCATGTGGGGCTCAACCACCTCACCTGGGAGACCGGTGTGCGGCTCGGCGGCCCGGAGGGCGAGAACGTCCTGCCGAAGCTGCTCGCCGAGCACGGCGACGCGGTCGCCGGCGACCTGCACCTGCCGCGCAGCATCCTCGACCGCCTCGGCGTGGTCCCCTCCTACTACCTGCGCTACTACTACGCGCACGACGAGGTCGTGGCCGAGCTGCGCACGAAGCCGTCGCGCGCCGCCGAAGTGGCGGAGATGGAGCGGCAGTTGCTGGAGATGTACGGCGACCCGGGGCTCGACGAGAAGCCGGAGCTGCTCGCCCGCCGGGGCGGCGCGTACTACTCCGAGGCGGCCGTGGACCTGGCCGCCGCGCTGCTCGGCGGGGGCGGGAGTCCCTACCAGGTGGTGAACACCTACAACCGGGGCACGCTGCCGTTCCTGCCCGACGACGCGGTGATCGAGGTGCAGGCGGCGCTCGGCGCGCAGGGGCCGACGCCGCTGCCGGTGCCCGTCGTGGACCCGCTCTACGCGGGACTGATGGCGAGCGTGACCGCGTACGAGGATCTGGCCCTGGAGGCCGCGCTGCGCGGGGGCCGCGACCGGGTGTTCCGGGCGCTGCTCGCGCACCCGCTGGTCGGCCAGTACGCGTACGCAGACGTCCTCACCGACCGGCTGATCGCGCACAACCGGGAGCACCTCGCGTGGGCGTGAGCGCAGGCGTCCTCGCCATCGACGCGGGGAACAGCAAGACGGACGTCGCGGTCGTGACGGCCGACGGGCAGGTCGTGGCGACGGCGCGCGGCGGGGGGTTCCGGCCGCCCGCGGTGGGGGTGGAGACGGCCGTGGACGCGGTCGCCGAGGCGGTCGGCCGGGCGTTCACCGCGGCGGGCGTCACCTCCGTCGCCCATGTCTCCGCCTGTCTCGCCAACGCCGACCTGCCCGTGGAGGAGGAGCAGCTCGCCGCCGCCGTCGCGGCGCGCGGCTGGGGAGCGAGCGTGGCGGTGCGCAACGACACCTTCGCGATTCTGCGGGCCGGCATCGCCGAGCCCCGCGGAGTGGCCGTGGTCTGCGGCGCCGGGATCAACTGCGTGGGCATGCGGCCCGACGGCCGCACCGCCCGCTTTCCCGCGATCGGCCGGATCTCCGGCGACTGGGGCGGTGGCTGGGGCCTGGCGGAGGAGGCCCTGTGGCACGCGGCGCGCGCGGAGGACGGTCGGGGAGGGCCGACGGCCCTCGCCCGCACCCTCCCCGCCCACTTCGGACTCGGCTCCATGTACGCGCTGATCGAGGCGCTGCACCTGGAGCACATCGGCAACGCCCGGCGGCACGAGCTGACACCGGTGCTGTTCGCCACCGCGGCGGACGGCGACCCGGTGGCCCGCTCGCTCGTCGACCGGCTCGCGGACGAGGTGGTGGCCATGGCGACGGTGGCCCTGACCCGCCTGGAGCTGCTGGACGAGGAGGTGCCCGTCCTGCTCGGCGGGAGCATCCTGGCCGCCCGGCACCCCCGGCTCGACGGCCGGATCGCCGAATCGCTGGCGGCGCGCGCCCCGAAGGCGGTTCCCCGGGTGGTCACGGCCCGCCCGGTGCTGGGCGCGGCCCTCCTCGGCCTCGATCACGTACGGGCCCCGGAGGAGGCCCACGCGCGCGTGCGCGCCTGCTTCGAAGGGGCCGTGGGAGCCGTGCGCGAGGGGGCGTGAACTCCCGTGTGCGCAGGGGCGCGATCCCCGGCGTCCGGGAGGGAACCGAACGGATCCGGTGCGCGTATTCATGGGCAGGGGGTGGTGCGGGGAGTCGTGCGCCGCGCTGGAGTCCGGCAGGCGGGCCGCGATCGGAACAAGATCGAGTCAAGGCCTGTGCGGATGTCCGCCGCGGCGGCGATACTTGCGCCCGTGCACCTCTGTCCGCGCCGTCGGCGCAGCGGGACGGGGGTGACCGACGGACGACCATGGGGGAGGTCACGTGAGTTACCCGCAGCAGGGCGGTGCGGCGCCACCGGCGCCGGCCGGTCCGGCCGTGCCACCGCCGGCCGTACCGCCGCAGGCGGGTCCGCCGGCCCCGGTGCCGGCCGCGCGGCCGCTCCCCACCGCGCCCGGCCCGCGCCGTACGGCATGGTCGGAGGGCGTCGACCGGCTGCGGGCCGGTGCCACGACCGAACCCGGCCGGCTGCGGATCATCGGCGCCCTGCTCGCGCTGCTGGTGGTCGCGTTCGGTGCCGTCACCGCCTGGCAGATGACGGAACGTTCGGCCGCCGCCGACGACGTCCTGCACAAGAGCCAGCCCCTGAGTTCCGACGCGGCGGACATCTACCGCTCCCTCGCCGACGCCAACACGGCTGCCTCCAGCGGCTTCCTGGCGGGCGGTCAGGAGCCCGACGACACGCGCCGGCGCTACGAGGACGACATCAGGACGGCGGCCGCCAAGCTGGTCACGGCCGCCGCCAACTCCGAGCCGGGCTCCGCCTCGGCCGACACGATCACCAAGCTGAACAAGCTCCTGCCGGAGTACAAGGGCCTGGTCGAGCGGGCCCGCGCCAACAACCGGCAGGGCTTCCCCCTCGGCGGCGCCTACCTGCGGTACGCGAACGCGAAGATGCAGGGCGAGATGCTCCCGGCCGCCGAGGACCTCTACGTCTCGGAGAACCGGCGGCTGCGCTCCGACTACTCGGCCGCCACCCCGTACCCCTGGGCCGCGTTGGCGCTGGGCGTCGTCGTCCTCGGCGCGCTCGGCTGGGCCCAGCGGCGCCACTACCGCCGTACCAACCGCGTGGTGAACCAGGGCCTGGCCGCCGCCACGGCCGCGTCCGCGGTGGTCCTGCTCTGGCTGGCCGTCGGGCACACCGTCGCGCGCGCCGGGCTCGACTCCTCGTACGACCACGGCGTCCGCTCGCTCAACGTGCTGCACGACGCCCAGATCGCCTCCCTCAAGGCCCGCGGCAACGAGACGCTCACCCTGGTGAGCCGCGGCGCGGAGACCGTCGAGGTCGACGGCGAGGCGATGGACAAGTTCGACTTCGACTTCCAGACCTCGATGAAGGACCTCACCGCCGGGCTGGCCGAGGCAGGCTCCCTGGCGGACGACCGGGCGGGCGAGAAGCCCGTGACCGCCGCCACCGCCAACATGAAGGTGTGGAAGTCCCGTCACCTGGAGGCCCGCAAGGCCGACGACGCGGGCGACTACCAGGGCGCTCTGAACAGGATCATCGGCACCACCGCGCAGAAGCCCACCGCCGAGTGCTTCGACGGTGTCGACGACAATCTGAAGCTGGCGCTCGACCACGAGGAGCGGGAGTTCCGGCAGGCGGCGGGCGACGGCCGGGACGCGATGACCGGCCTGCCCGCCGGTGCGGCCGTCCTCGCGGTGCTGGGCGCGGCGGGCGCCGTGCTCGGCATCGGACGCAGGCTGTCGGAGTACCGGTGAGAGGGGGAGCGGCCATGACCGCACGACGGCTGAGGGCGAGCCTGCGGGGCTGGGGCGGAGTGGGCGCGATGGCGCTCGCCTGCGCCCTCACCGCGGCCCTCGCCCTGCTGCTCCCGCTGACCGATGCGCGCGGGGACGGCAGTACGGGCATCGGCGGCCGGGGCGTCGCCGACGGCCGGCAGACGAAGGCCGAAAAGTGCACGGACCCGCAGGACCGCAGCCCCTCCCCGTCCGGCGACGAGAGCGGCGCCACCGTCGAGGCCATCAAGGAGCGCGGCTACCTGAAGGTCGGCGTCGACCAGAACAGCTACCGCTGGGGATACCGGGATCCGAACAGCACCAAGGAGAAGGTCGAGCTCGAGGGCTTCGACATCGACCTGGCGCGGCGGATAGCCCAGGCGATCCTCGGCAGCCCGGACAAGATCCGCTTCCAGGCGATCCCCACCAACGAGCGCATCCCGGCGATCCGGAAGGGACGGGTCGACATGGTGGTGCGCACCATGACGATCTCCTGTACGCGCCTTGAGGAAGTGGCCTTCTCCGCGCCCTACTTCGTGACGGGCCAGCAGGTGCTCGCCCCCAAGAAGTCGGACATCGAGGGCTACGACGAGTCCCTCGCCGGCAAGAGGATCTGCACGGCGGACAGTTCCACCGCGCTCGACACGCTCACGGCCGACCGGAAAGCGGGCAGGCTGGTCTCCTCCGCCGACCTCTCCACCGTCGTCCCCAACCAGCTCGACTGCCTGGTGCGGCTGCAACTCGGCGAGGTCGACGCCGTGGTGACCGACGGCGCGCTGGCCGCGAGCCAGGCCGCCCAGGACCCCACGGTCGAGCTCAAGGGCGGCACCTTCACCACCGAGTACTACGGTGTGGCGATGAACCAGGACGCCGAGGATCTGGTGCGCCGGGTGAACCAGGTCATCGAGGACTACCGCAAGAGCGGCTGGCAGGAGTCCTACGACACCTGGCTGTCCGCCACCCTGCCCGACAAGTCGCCGTCGTCGAAGCCACCGGTGGCCCGGTACAAGTGACGGGCCACCACCGGACACGAGCGGCAACCGAGAGCGAGAGGTGATCGATGGGCGTCACGGGACCCCCCGGGCCGGTGATGGACCGGGACGAGGTGGACCGTGCGCTGGCCCGGCTCGGCGCGGAGCACGAGGCCATCGAGACCTCGCTCCTCGCCCTGCAGGACCACGCGGGCCGCAGACTCCTCGAAGGCGCCGAGCTCACGGGCACGACGAAGGAGCGCTGGACGGCCGCCGAGGCGTCGATCACCCTGCTGTGGGCGTACTTCGACGCGTACGCCGACGCCCTGCGCGCCGCCCGCGGCATCCGTGCGCGCAGACGCTGGTCGAGCCGTGAGGACCTGGCCGAGCTGACCGAACTGCTGCGGGGCGACAGCGTCACCGTCGCCGGCAGCGCCACGGCCACGGCCAACGCGCCCACGCTCGCCGGATCGGGCAAGCTCAGCGAACGGTTCTCGCTGGCCGGGCTCGTGGAGCGGATGAACGAGCTGTACGCGACCTCGCTGGACATGGTGGTGGCCGCGGACGCCGTGTGGTCCGCGCTGCCGGCCCGGATCGATTTACTGGCCGCGGAGCTCCAGCGCACCCGCCGGCTCGCCCACTCCGTCGGTGTGCGCCCCGGCGAGCACCCCTCGGGCGACGACCTGGAGCGGATCACCCACACCCTCACGTCGATGCGGGAGCAGGTGATCTCGGACCCGCTGTCCTTCTGGCGGCCCGCGCAGGGCAGTTCGGCGCCCGGCGGCGGACGCCCCGACACGACGGCGTACGACCGTGAGGCGCGCGCCCTGGAGGACGTGCGCCGGGAGATCGACGCGGTGCTCACCGTGCGGCAGGACGCGGAGGCGCGGCTGGTGCGGCTCCGGGACGTGCTCTCCCGCGCGGACCGCACGCTGGCCGAGGCCCGGTCCGCGCGCGGCGAGGTGCTGGCGAAGATCGCCGCGTCCGAGGTGCCCGCGGTGAGCGGCCCGCCGACCGCGCTGAACGAGCAGCTGGCGACGGCGGCCGAGTACCGCAGGCACGCGCAGTGGCACCGTCTCTCGCCGCTCCTGGAGTCACTGGAGCAGAAGGCGGAGGACGAACTGCTGCGCGCCCGCGAGTCGTTGACGGCGGTCACCGCGCCGCTCGCGGTCCGCGCGGAGCTGCGCGGCCGCCTCGACGCCTACAAGGCGAAGGTCGCCCGGCACGGCCTCGCGGAGGACCCGTTCCTCATCGAGCGCTACGACGCGGCGCGCCGCATGCTGTGGAGCGCGCCCTGCGACCTGCGTGTCGCGGAGGAGGCGGTGCTGCGCTATCAGCGGGCGGCGGCCGATCTGCTCAGCCCCCGGGTGCCCGAGCAGGGCGCCGCGGGCGACCTGACCGACCGGAGGGGGCCCAGCACGTGAGGGGCAGGGGTGAGGCAGCGTGAGTGAGCAGTCCGTGAACCAGCAGCAGAAGTGCCAGCGGCCCGGCTGCCCGGGGTCGTACGAGGACATGGGCGACGGGGAGCTGTACTGCGAAACCTGCGGTCTGGCGCCGGTGGTCTCGTCGAACGGCATGGTGGGTTCGCCGCCGACCGGTATCACGGCCGGGGGCGGCTCGCGCGGCTCCCGCAGCGGCAGCACGCGCGGCAGTTCGCGGGCCAGCTCGCGGACGTCGTCGCGGTCCTCGCAGTCCCGGCGCTCGGTCTCCGGCCGTCTCTCGCGTTCGCTGTCGGGGAGTTCGGCCTCGCGGTCGGTGTCGGTGCGCAGTTCCGGCTCGACGGCGGGATCCTCCAGCCGGGGCCGGCTGGGCGCCGGCCTGGTGCAGGTGCCCGGCGTGCCGCGGCCCGACCCGCGCGAGATGGTCCTGGAGAACCCGGAGGTGCCCGAGCGCAAGCGGTTCTGCTCGCGCTCCGACTGCGGTGCGCCGGTGGGGCGTTCGCGCGGCGACCGGCCGGGCCGCACGGAGGGCTTCTGCACCAAGTGCGGGCACCCGTACTCGTTCGTGCCGAAGCTGCACGCGGGCGACATCGTGCACGGCCAGTACGAGGTCGTGGGCTGTCTGGCGCACGGTGGTCTCGGCTGGGTCTATCTGGCCGTCGACCGCGCGGTGTCCGACCGCTGGGTGGTCCTCAAGGGGCTCCTCGACACCGGGGACCAGGACGCGATGGCGGCCGCGATCTCCGAGCGGCGCTTCCTCGCCGAGATCGAGCACGCCAACATCGTCCGCATCTACAACTTCGTCGAGCACCTGGACCAGCGCACCGGCTCCCTGGACGGCTACATCGTCATGGAGTACGTGGGCGGCAAGTCGCTCAAGGAGATCGCCAACGGCCGCCGTACCGCGGACGGCAAGCGGGATCCGCTGCCGGTGGAGCAGGCGTGCGCGTACGGCATCGAGGCGCTGGAGGCGCTCGGCCACCTGCACAGCCGCAACCTGCTCTACTGCGACTTCAAGGTCGACAACGCCATCCAGACCGAGGACCAGCTCAAGCTGATCGACATGGGCGCGGTGCGCCGGATGGACGACGACGAGTCGGCCATCTACGGCACGGTCGGATACCAGGCGCCGGAGGTCGCCGACACCGGTCCCTCCGTCGCCTCCGACCTGTACACGGTCGCGCGCACCCTCGCGGTGCTCAGCTTCGACTTCCAGGGCTACACGAACGTGTTCGTGGACTCGCTGCCCGACCCGGACACCATCGAGGTCTTCCGGCAGTACGAGTCCTTCTACCGGCTGCTGGTGCGGGCCACCGACCCCGATCCGGCGCGCCGGTTCGCGTCCGCGGAGGAGATGTCGGAGCAGCTGACCGGCGTGCTGCGCGAGGTCGTCGCGCTGCAGACGGGCCGTCCGCGCCCCTCGCTGTCCACCCTGTTCGGGCCCGAGGTCAAGGTCACCGACACCGAGCTGTTCGGCAGGCTGGACGGCGACGTGTCCCTGCTGGGTGCGCGGGCCGTGCCCGTACGCGGCAGGAAGGGCGCGTCCCGCCCGCCGGCCGCGACGAACGGCGCGGTGCCGCCGCCCCCCGGGGCCGCACTGGTCAAGCCGCTGAACACGGCCGCCACCGCGCTCGCGCTGCCCGTCCCGCGCGTGGATCCGGGCGACCCGAACGCCGGTTTCCTGGCCGGTCTGATGGCGTCCGCGCCCGCGGAGCTGATCACGGCGCTCGCGGCGGCGCCCGGCGAGTCGGTCGAGACGACGCTGCGGCAGATCCGGGCCCGGCTGGAGAACGGCGACTCGTACACGGCGCTGGAGGTCCTGCGCACGCTGGAGGAACAGCGGCCCGACGACTGGCGGGTGGTCTGGTACCGGGGCACGGCCGCGCTGGTGACCGGCGACCACGAGGGCGCGGCGCTGTCCTTCGACGCGGTCTACGACGCCTTCCCCGGGGAGCCCGCGCCCAAGCTGGCCCTCGGCGTGTGCGCGGAGGTGCTCGGGCAGCTGGACAACGCGGCGGAGTACTACCGCCTGGTGTGGACGACCGACCCGAGCCATGTGAGTTCGGCGTTCGGGCTGGCACGGGTGCAGCTGGCCGCGGGCGACCGCAGCGGCGCGGTGCGGACGCTGGAGTCGGTACCGGAGTCGTCGATCCACTACACGGCGGCGCGCGTCGCGGCCGTACGGGCACGGCTGCGGCACCGGATGGCCCAGGAGGCCGCCGCGCCGCAGTTCCTCGACGACCTGACCGCCGCCGCCGGACAGGTCGAGGCGCTGGACGGATACGGACTCGACGCCGTGCGGCGCGAGCAGTTGTCCACAGAGGTCCTGGGATGCGCGCTGGACTGGGTACTCTCCGGTAGCCGGGGTTCCGCACCGGCCGTCGGCGGCGGACGTGCGCTGCTCGGCAGCGAGCTGGACGAGCGAGGCCTCCGCTTCGGTCTGGAGCGGTCCTACCGGACGCTGGCCAGGCTCGCCCAGGGCGGCGAGGAGAGGATCGACCTGGTGGAACGTGCCAACCGTTACCGCCCCCGGACGTGGGTGTGATTGATGTCCCAGATGCCCCAGCCGACGGCTCTTTCGAGGTGCCCCAGTTGCGAGGAGCCCCTGGAGTCGGGTGACCGCTTCTGCGGTGCGTGCGGGTTCGACCTGTCGGCGGTGCCCGCACCGCCGCAGGACACCCCCACGATCACCATGAACGGCGCCGCGGCCCGCCCCCCTTCGGAGGTCGCGTCCGTGGACTGGCCCGACGCTCCCGAGCGGGGCAGCTCCGGCGCGCCCGCCCCGGTGCACCTGCCGACCGACATCCCCGGCACGGACTCGGGCGGCTCCGAACTGCCCGCCGTCCCCGGGCATCCGGCGGGCGCGGCCGCTCCCGCCGGACGGGCGCCGGGCGCCTTCGGGGCCGAGCCGTCGCACGCCCCGGCACCCGGACATCCGGCCGCCCCCGCGCCCGGCTCTCCCGCCGCCGAACCGCCGGACGCCGCCGACGAGTCGGCCGGGGTGCGCTTCGACCGGCCCGCGGAACCGGACGAGTACCCCCTGGCCCCGCCCGGGGGCGCACCCGCCGACCCGCGGACCGCCGACCTGGTGACGCCGCCCGCCGGCACCAAGCTCTGCGTGGCCTGCCGCGCGGGCCACGTCGACCCGGACGGCTACTGCGAGAACTGCGGGCACGCCCAGCCCCGCGAGCGCGACCACATGGAGCAGGAGCTGGCCGCGGTCGCCGCGGTCAGCGACCGGGGACTGCGCCACCACCGCAACGAGGACGCGTTCACGCTCTCCTCGACCGCGCTGCCCGACGGATCGCCCGCCGTGGTCGCGATCGTCTGCGACGGCGTCTCCTCGGCGACCCGTCCCGACGAGGCGTCCCTCGCCGCGTCCCGCGCCGCGGGCGAGGCGCTGCTGGAGTCGCTGCCGCTCGGCACCCATCCGCAGCAGGCGATGCACGAGGCCATCGTCGCGGCCTCGAACGCCGTCAACGCCCTGGCCGAGGAGCCCGGTTCGGCCCGCGAGCACACTCCGCACCAGAACGCGCCCGCCTGCACCCTGGTCGGCGCCGTCGTCACCACCAGCCTGCTGACCGTCGGCTGGGTCGGCGACAGCCGCGCCTACTGGGTCCCGGTCGACCGGAGTTCGCCCCCGGCCCGGCTCACCGAGGACGACTCGTGGGCCGCACAGATGGTCGCGGCCGGCCTGATGAACGAGGCGGAGGCCTACGCCGACGAGCGCGCCCACGCGATCACCGGCTGGCTCGGCGCGGACGCCTACGAACTGGAGCCGCACACCGCTTCCTTCAAGCCGGACCGGCCGGGCGTGGTGGTGGTGTGCACCGACGGACTGTGGAACTACGCGGAGGCCGCCGAGCACATGGCCGAGGTCGTGCCCCTCGACGCCGCCAGCCGACCGCTGCACAGCGCCCGGGTTCTGGTCGGCCACGCCCTGGACGGCGGGGGCCACGACAACGTAACAGTGGCCGTCGTGCCGTTCCCCGCGCCCTCTCCGGGGGCAGGATCGGCCTGAGGCCGCAGCACGGGAACGGCCTCGGACCGGAGGGGACCGGTCCGCATATCGTCGTCCTTCCGCGCGCCGTGACGAACACGGCCGTGCGGGACGCCTAGGGGGAGCAGAGAAGGCATGGCCAATTTCTCGAAGTCGAACGTGCCGCAGTTCTCGGTGGACGTGTACCAGAACGAGTACCTGCCGGAGGGCGGCCGCGAGGTCAACGCGATCGTCACGGTGAGCGCGACCGGCGGCGGCACCGTCGGCAGCGCGGTCGCCGCCCCGCACCTGTACTCGGCCGGACAGGCGCCCCATGCCGCGGTGGCGATCATGGTCGACTGCTCGGGCTCGATGGACTACCCGTCGGCCAAGATGCGGGGTGCCCGCGAGGCGACGGCCGCCGCGATCGACTCGGTGCGCGACGGCGTGCACTTCGCGGTGATCTCCGGCACACATGTCGCCACGGAGGTCTACCCGGGCAACGGGCAGCTCGCCGTGGCGGGCGACGGGACCCGTGCCCAGGCCAAGCAGGCCCTGCGCAAGCTCAGCGCCGGCGGCGGCACGGCGATCGGCACCTGGCTGCGCCTCGCCGACCGTCTGCTGTCCTCGGTGGACGTCTCGATCCGGCACGGCATCCTGCTCACCGACGGCCGCAACGAACACGAGTCCCCGGAGGACCTCAGGGCGGCCCTGGACTCCTGCGCCGGGCGGTTCACCTGTGACGCACGGGGTGTCGGCACGGACTGGGAGGTCAAGGAGGTCACCGGGATCGCCTCCGCGCTGCTCGGCACCGCCGACATCGTCGCCGACCCGGCCGCCCTGTCCGCCGACTTCACGCAGATGATGGAGACCGCCATGGGCAAGGAGGTCGCGGACGTCGCCCTGCGGCTGTGGACGCCCGTCGGCACCGAGATCAAGTTCGTCAAACAAGTGGCCCCCACCGTCGAGGAGCTGACGGAGCGTCGGACCGAGGCGGGACCGCGCGCCGGCGACTACCCCACCGGTTCCTGGGGCGACGAGTCCCGCGACTACCACGTGTGCGTGCAGGTCCCCTCGGCGGGCATCGGCCAGGAGATGCTGGCCGCGCGGGTCTCCCTGGTGATCCCGCAGAGCGACGGCAGCGTGCAGAACCTCGGCGCGCAGGGCCTCGTACGGGCGGTGTGGACCGAGGACATGGCGGCGTCGACGTCCATCAACCCCCAGGTCGCGCACTACACAGGCCAGGCGGAACTGGCGCAAGTCA
Source organism: Streptomyces sp. NPDC026417 (assembly GCF_055567695.1). Classification (NCBI taxonomy): domain Bacteria; kingdom Bacillati; phylum Actinomycetota; class Actinomycetes; order Kitasatosporales; family Streptomycetaceae; genus Streptomyces; species Streptomyces sp. NPDC026417. The sequence goes on along the minus strand of NZ_JBVHPY010000001.1, from coordinate 100,237 downwards.
TCCAGCAGGGGCTGGATGCCCGCAAAGCGGGAGATGTCGACGGCGCGACGGCCAAGCTCGGCCGCGCGGTCCAGCTCGCCAGTGCATCCGGCAACGCCGATACTGCGAAACTGCTTGCGAAGGTGGTGGACGTGGTCGATGCAGCTGCAGGTACTGTGCGATTGAAGGCACGAGTCGAAGAGGCGGACGAAATGACCCTCGAGACCCGGTCCACAAAGACTGTTCGTGTAAAGAAGTAGCGAGCCCGGCCCCTGCAGGGGTCCGGAGAAACCCGGCCGAACCGGCCGGAAAAGGAGAGGGGGAAGCGCCGACATGCCGACCTGCCCGAACGGACACCAGTCGGGTTCCGACGACTGGTGCGAGGTCTGCGGTCACCGCATGGCCGGTGCCGTGCCCCCGCCCCCTCCGCCGCCGCCCGCCGGTTACGGCTACCCGCCGCCCGGCTCCCCGCCGCCGCCCGGCGCCGGTGGTCAGCCCGGAGGCGGCCGGCCCTTCTCCGGCGTACCCGAGCAGGAGCCGCAGCTCTGCCCGCAGTGCCGCACGCCCCGCGAGGGCGGCGCGCCGTTCTGCGAGGAGTGCCGGTGGAACTTCCTCACCAATACGGCGACCTCGTACACCCCGGCGGCGCCGCGTCCGCCGGCCCCCGGCCCTCAGGGCGGCCCCGGCCCGGCGCAGCGCTTCCAGCAGCCGCCCGGACCGTCCTACGGCGGCGGTGACGGCTACGACTACCAGAGCTCGCGGCCCTCACAGATGAACCGGCCCGCCGAGCCGATCCCGCCCTTCGGCCAGGAGCCGTCGGGCCCGTCCGCGTTCGGCGGCGCCCCCTCGGGGCCCTCCGGTTTCCCCGGCGACTCCTCGCGTCCCGGCCCGTCCGGCTTCCCGGGTGACCCGTCCCGGCCCGTGCCGCCGCAGTCCGGCGGTCCCGGCGCTCCGCAGGCGTTCCAGCAGCAGAGCCCGCCCGCCCCGCCCACCTTCCCCGGTGAGCGGCAGCAGCCGCAGGGCCCGCAGCAGGGCGGTCCGGCCTTCGGTGAGCGACAGCAGACGCAGGGTGCGGGGCCCGGCGGTCCGGCCTTCGGAGGCGACGACGACTGGGTACTCCCCCCGCCGTCGACCGGCCCCGGCGGCCCCGACCAGAGACAGGGCGGCTACGGCTACCCGCAGTCCGGCGCCACCCAGGCCCCGCCCGCCCCGGACCCCGGCTACCAGCAGCAGCCGCTGACCTGGACCGCGACCATCGGTCCCGACCGCGCGTACTTCATGGCGATGATGCAGCGCTCCGGCCCGGAGGCCGCGGGTCTGAACCTGCCCGCGTACTCCCCCGAGCAGCAGCGGCCGCTCACCGGCAACCAGCTCACCATCGGCCGGCGCCGCCACTCCACCGGTGACACCCCCGACATCGACCTGTCGGTGCCGCCGGAGGACCCGGGGGTCTCGCACCAGCACGCGGTCCTGGTGCAGCAGCCGGACGGCAGCTGGGCGGTCGTCGACCAGAACTCCACGAACGGCACCACGGTCAACGGCGGCGAGGAGCCCATCCAGCCCTTCGTGCCCGTACCGCTGCAGGACGGCGACCGGGTCCACGTGGGCGCCTGGACGACGATCACCATCCACCGGGGCTGAGCCCCTCCCGGGGCCGAGTCCCACCCGGGGCTCGGCCTCCGCCCCGGCCTCTCGCGTGTCCCGGGCCCGGGCGGTGCCCCCTCCGGGCCGGGCGAGGCCCCTGCGGGCCCGGCAGCGGTCACGTTGCCGGGGCTGGGCCGGTGACCGCCGTGGTCACGGCAGCGGCCAGGTGTACGGCCCCTCGGGATCGTCCAGCCACGCCCAGGCGTCCGCGCCGCTGACCGTCACACCGAACCGCTCCCGCGCGGGCCGGCCCTCGCGCTCCCACAGCGCATACGCCTCGGCCGGGTCGAGACGCCCCGCGGTCAGTGTCAGCAGGAACCGGAACAGGTCGTCGGTCCTGGCCAGGTGCGGCAGACCGGCCAACCGGGGCGGCTCCGGTTCGGGCGGGGTGTCCCCGCGGAGCGGCACGAAGAAGGCCGGCGTGTGCAGGAACCGCCCCTCGGCGTGCCCCGCGTCCCGGACCCGCAGGGCGATCAGGCCGGTGGCGAACGGGGCGAGGATCCTGGCGCCCCGCCCGCACTGCGGCAGCCAGGCCCGAGGGATCGAGGTCAGCGTGCAGGTCGCGATGATCCGGTCGAAGGGCGCGCGCTCCGGGACACCCCTGGCTCCGTCACCGGTGACGACGGCCGGATGGTGGCCGGCGGCGGCGAGATGCCGCCGCGCCGAGTCGGTGATCTCCGGATCGAGGTCGACGGTGGTGACCAGTTCGTCCCCCAGCCGGTACGAGAGCAGGGCCGCGTTGTAGCCGGTGCCGGCGCCGATCTCCAGCACGGTGTTCCCGTCCCGGACCGCCAGCTCCGTCAGCATCTTCGCCATCAGCGAGGGCTGGCTGCTGGACGAGATCAGTTCCCCGTCCCGCACCCGCGTGGCCAGCGGGGCGTCGGCGTACGCTCCGCGCAGCCACCCCTCGCGCCTGCGCCGGTCGGGGTCCTCCCCCCACATCCGCTCGTAGCCGCCCAGGACGCCGATGTAGTAGTACGGCACGAAGAGATGCCGCGGGACCGCCTCGAACGCCTCCCGCCACACCGGATCGGCGTCCCAGGCCCCGCTCGCGTCGATCTCGCGCACCAGCGCCGCCCGCGCGGACGCGGCGAGGTCGTCCAGGCCGTGGTCGAGAGCGTGCGCACCCATGTCTCCACTGTGCTGCCGGACGGCCCGCGGCGCGAGTACCGGAGTCCCCCCGTCCGAATCGGCGCCCCGTACCGGCTGGATCCGCGCGCCGGGACCGGTCGGGTCCTAGGGCTTGAGTCCTCGGTCGGTGCGTCTGAGACGATGGACGGGTGAATGAGATCCGGCGCGGCACGCTTCAGGAGCAGACCTTCTACGAGCAGATCGGCGGCGAGGAGACCTTCCGCCGCCTCGTGCACCGCTTCTACGAGGGCGTCGCCGAGGACCCGCTGCTGCGGCCGATGTACCCCGAGGAGGACCTGGGGCCTGCGGAGGACCGCCTCACGCTGTTCCTGATCCAGTACTGGGGCGGGCCGACGACGTACAGCGAGAATCGCGGCCACCCCCGGCTGCGGATGCGTCACGCCCCCTTCGCCGTCGACCAGGCGGCGCACGACGCCTGGCTCAAGCACATGCGCGTCGCCGTCGAGGAGCTCGGCCTCTTCGAGGAGCACGAGCACACGCTGTGGAACTACCTCACGTACGCGGCGGCGTCGATGGTGAACACGGCCGGCTGACCGCCACGACGGCTTCCTCCCTGTCCGGCCCGCGAGACACGGGGCGGCACCGGGCGACGGGCCCGACCGGCACGGGCCGCGAGACACGGGGCGGCGACGGGCCCGACCGGCACGGGCCGGACGCTCAGCGGACGCTGACGTCCAGTGCCCCGAGTCCCGCCCTGCGTACGGCGATCGAGCCGTACGGCGTACGCAGCCGGAGCCACGCCCCCGACGAGTACAGCCCCAGCGGCTTCTCGCCCGGCGCCGCCGCCCGCGCGGGTCGCAGGAACCCGAGTGCCTGTGCGGCATGCGCGGCCCGGACCGGCAGCCCGCTGTCGCCGACCGGCCGGGACCAGATCTCCCGCCCGATCCGGTCCAGTTCGGCTCGGGTACGCCGCTCGGCCGGCAACTCCTGTGTCCGGGAACGGAATTCGCCCACCGCCACGGCGACCGTGGCCCGCACCGCGTCCGGCGGCGGAAGGCCGGGCTCCCGCCGCCAGCCGCCGCGGGGCGGGAGCAGCCCGGCCCACGGAGGACCGGTGACGGCGGTCGGCACGGTGACCGTGGCGGCCGCCTCGTCCAGCGATTCCAGGAGTTCGCCGGCGGACACCGTCACGTCGAGCGTGACGTCGAGCCCGTTCTCGTACGGCTTGTCGAGCCGCGCCGTACGGATGGCGAGGACCTCGAAGGACGGCGGCCGTCCGAAGACCGCCAGCGTGGTCCCGGACGCCTGGAGGCGCACGGCTGCCGCACGGTCGTAGTGGATCAGCCTGGACAGGAAGGCGGCGAGATCCGCCGCCTCCCCCTCGTCGGCCAGCTGCAGGACCGTCATGCGGCGACGGCCTCGGCCCGGTCGTCCTGGTACTCCAGGAGGAACTCCCGCTCCTCCTCGGTGATCCGGCGCGGACGCTGCGCCTCGAAGTCGAACGGCACGATGACCGTCTGTGCCCGGACGTACACCTGGTCCGGGTCCTTGACCTCGTACGCGAGCGTGAACGACGCCGCCCGTATCTGCGTCACCCACAGCTCGATGTCCACCGGCGCGTGCCGGTGGACGAGCTGGCGCTTGTAGTCGATCTCATGGCGCGCCACCACGGACCCCTGCTGGAAATCCTTGTCCGGGCGGAACAGGAAGTCGATGCGTGCTTCCTCCAGGTAGCGGAGGAACACCACGTTGTTGACGTGGCCGTACGCGTCCATGTCCGCCCAGCGCAGCGGGCAGCGGTAGATGTGCCGCAAGAAGATCAGCCCCGGGTCAGCTTCTTGTAGGTGGCGCGGTGCGGACGAGCCGCGTCCGGGCCGAGCCGCTCGACCTTGTTCTTCTCGTACGACTCGAAGTTGCCCTCGAACCAGAACCACTTGGAGTCGCCCTCGTACGCGAGGATGTGCGTCGCCACCCGGTCCAGGAACCACCGGTCGTGGGAGACGACCACGGCCGCACCGGGGAACTCGAGCAGCGCGTTCTCCAGGGAGGAGAGCGTCTCCACGTCGAGGTCGTTGGTCGGCTCGTCGAGGAGCAGCAGGTTGCCGCCCTGCTTGAGGGTCAGCGCCAGGTTCAGCCGGTTGCGCTCACCACCGGAGAGGACCCCGGCCGGCTTCTGCTGGTCCGGGCCCTTGAAGCCGAAGGCGGAGACGTAGGCCCGCGACGGCATCTCGACCTGGCCGACGTTGATGTAGTCCAGCTCGTCGGAGACGACGGCCCACAGCGACTTCTTCGGGTCGATGTTCTCGCGGCTCTGGTCGACGTACGAGATCTTGACGGTGTCGCCGACCTTGATGCTGCCGGAGTCCGGCGTCTCCAGGCCCTGGATCATCTTGAAGAGCGTGGTCTTGCCGGCGCCGTTCGGGCCGATGACGCCGACGATGCCGTTGCGCGGCAGAGTGAAGCTGAGGTCGTCGATGAGGACCTTCTCGCCGAACGCCTTGGAGAGGTTGTTGACCTCGACGACGATCGAGCCCAGCCGCGGGCCCGGCGGAATCTGGATCTCCTCGAAGTCCAGCTTCCGCATCTTGTCCGCCTCGGCGGCCATCTCCTCGTAGCGGGACAGACGCGCCTTGGACTTGGCCTGGCGGCCCTTGGCGTTGGACCGCACCCACTCGAGCTCTTCCTTGAGCCGCTTGGCGCGCTTGGCGTCCTTCTGGCCCTCGACCTTGAGGCGGGAGGCCTTGTTGTCGAGGTACGTGGAGTAGTTGCCCTCGTACGGAATGGCGCGGCCGCGGTCCAGCTCCAGGATCCACTGGGCGACGTTGTCGAGGAAGTACCGGTCGTGGGTGACGGCGACGACGGTGCCGGGGTACTTCGCGAGGTGCTGCTCCAGCCACTGCACGGACTCGGCGTCCAGGTGGTTGGTGGGCTCGTCGAGCAGCAGCAGGTCGGGCGCCTCGATCAGCAGCTTGCAGAGCGCGACGCGGCGGCGCTCACCACCGGAGAGGTTGGTGACCGGCCAGTCGCCGGGCGGGCAGCCCAGGGCATCCATGGCCTGCTCCAGCTGGGCGTCCAGGTCCCACGCGTTGGCGTGGTCCAGGTCGTCCTGGAGCTTGCCCATCTCCTCCATGAGCGCGTCCGAGTAGTCGGTCGCCATCAGCTCGGCGACCTCGTTGAAGCGCTTGAGCTTGCCCATGATCTCGGCGGCGCCGTCCTGCACGTTCTCCAGGACCGTCTTCGACTCGTCCAGGGGCGGCTCCTGCAGGAGCATGCCGACCGAGTAGCCGGGCGACAGGAACGCGTCGCCGTTCGACGGCTGCTCGAGGCCGGCCATGATCTTCAGAACGGTGGACTTACCGGCGCCGTTCGGGCCGACCACACCGATCTTCGCTCCGGGCAGGAAGCTCAGGGTGACGTCGTCGAGAATCACCTTGTCGCCGTGCGCCTTGCGCGCCTTGCGCATGGTGTAAATGAACTCAGCCAAGAGAAACCGTCCGGACGCTTGAAATCGGCAGTGGGCAGATACACCCCATCTTGCCTGACGGCCACCCCTGGATGGAAACCAGTCTCATCGGGGCTCCGTGACCTGGTCGTTCCCCGGCAGCGCCGGCGGCCGACAGGTCACGGACGGTCGCCGTCGGCCCCTGAGAGCATGCGCTAGTCGCCTTCGGCCCGCGGTGGCCCGCGCATGCCGAAGACCACGGGCGCGGTGACGGCCATGGCGACCCCCACCACCTCGACGGCCGCCGCCGGTATCGACGGGGACAGGAGGATATTCCGCAGCCTCGTGGGGGATCGCGCGCCACGCCCCCACGCCGAGACGGTTCCAGGCAGGCTTTGTTCCGACCCTTGTGCCCTGTTTTGTCACAATTTTGGATACTTCTTGACAGTCGTCAGACGCCCCGAGAAGCGTGGGCTGCGGACACGCGACAGTCCCCGATGCTCTGCCGCACAGCCCAAGAGACACGCTGAAAGCTGAGCGAATCATGACCAGCAGACTGACGACGAAGAGGACGGGAGCGGCGATCGCGGCCGTGGCAGCGGCGTTCACGCTGGGCCTCGGCACCGCCGGAGTCGCCGACGCCAAGATCGCACCGGTGGATGTCTCCTGCACCAACCCCGCCGGCCACGAGCCCGGCGGGCAGCAGCCGTCCTGTACGGGCGGTGGGCTCACCCAGGAGACCGAGAACCAGAACCCGGCGGGCCACGCGCCGGCCGGCCAGAACAAGTAGACGACCGAGCGGACGACGGAAGGAACACCACCCCTCTCGCATCACACCAAGCCCCCACCGGCGGATCATCCGCGGGCCGGGGGCTTGACCGTGTCGCGGGTCCACCCGGCCATCCCAGCCCTGTCCGCGCCGCGCCGCGCCGGCCGTGACTCACCGGCTCACTGTGGAGGTGTCAAGGTGCCGTGTCGCTCAGTCCTGCGTCGGGGTCTTCTTCCGGATCAGGAGCAGTGCCGCGGTGCCGATCACCAGGAGGCCGAAGGCGGTGCCCACGATCATCGGGGTGGCGCCGGAGCCACCGGTCTCGGCGAGGTCGGTCCCGCCGGTGGAGGTGCCGCCCGCCGTCGCCGGACTCGGCTCACTCAGCGTCTGGGTCGCGTCGCCGCCCGCGCCGCCCTCGGTCTCGCAGTCGAGCAGCCCCATGAACCGCTTCTCGAATCCGTTCGGTCCCCTGATCGTGAAGTCGTACGCCTGGTCCTCCTGGAGCGGGATGGTCACCGTCTGCGACGCCCCCGCTTCGATGGTGTGCTCCACCCCCATCAGCTCGAAGGTGAACGGCTCGTCCCCTTCATTGGCCGCGGTGATGTCGACGCCGGCCTTGGCACAGTTCTTCCGCGCGGACAGGGCGGGTATCGCGCCCTTCTCCGCCCAGTTCGCGGTCGCCGTCGCGGAGACCGTGGATTCGCTGGACCCCGCGAGTATCTGCGTCTGGCTTCTGGTCTCGGAGGCGAAGGCCCGGCCGACCGGCACGGTGGTCGACGCCTGCACGGTCAGCGCGGCGGAACCGTCCTCGGTGTCCTGTGGAACATCGAAGTAGAGCCGGCTGCCGTCCCCGGCGGAGGTGACCGTCTTGCCGTTCCCGTCGACGATCTTCACTCCCGCGGCGGCGGCGTCCGCCGGCGGGGCCACCGACACGCTGTCCGCGTTGGTGTGCACCGTCACCGGTCCCAGCTTCTCGCCGGCGTGACCGGAGACCGCGGGCGGGTCGAGGGTCAGGGACGCCCTCGGCTCCACGAGGTCGCGGGCGCTCTCGTGCAGGTAGTCGGCGAGCTTCTCCGCCCGCGGGCTCACGGCGTCGACGTCGGCGCCGTCCGAGTACCGCCAGATGGCCACCTGGGTGCCGGCTGCCGCGTCCTGCTCGGTGAGACCGCCCGTCCCCGCCTTCCGCGCCAGCTCAGCGAGGTCGTTGACCTGCGGATAGGAGTTCTGCAGGATCCAGCGGATCCGGCCCGCGTCCGCGTTGCCGTTCAGCGACGTGCCGCTCCAGGGGGTCTCCTGGTACTTGGCGTCCTTCTGCGTCGGGTTGTGGATGTCGATGCAGTAGGTCTGCAGCATGCCGCCGCCGTCGACCGACATCTCGAAGAGTCCCGCGGCGATCTGCTGGTCCCCCTGGGCGTCGTGGATCACTGCGTCGCCGTACGTCTTCAGGCCGCCTATGGTCGCGGTCGCGCCGCCCTGGCTCTGCGGGGTCTCGTCGGCGACGGCCGTGCCCGCGGCGGCGAGAGCCCCCGCCGCGACCAGCCCCGACACCAACGTCGCGGCGGCGAGGCGGGCGGCCCCTCGCCTGCGCGCGGACGACGCAGAGAACGTAGAAAACACAGAATTCCCCTTCAGGCAGGACCCGTTGACGTGGGGGGAACGGTCCCACCAGCAGAATCAGAAGCCCCATGAGCTATGCCCGGCATCCTAGGGAGACGGCACACCGCTCTCCCCGGTCATGTCATCCGATAACCGATCCGACTCGGAATCGTTATCGGCTGAGAACGGCCTGTGAGCTGGGCCTATCGACAAATCCACAGGGTTGCCCGGATGCATTCGCCGATAAGCCGCAGACCTGTCGCCCCCGGGCGATACCTGACATCACGTCACCGTGGCCGGTTCCGGCAGCCCTTGGACCGCCGCTTCGGGCCGGTTTACCGCCTCCGTCTCCCAGGCGGGCTCGGGACGGGGGGCGGCGGCCGCGCCGGACTCCCCTTCCCTGGAGGGGCGCCGGAAGGCCGACGTCCCCCGCGACAGGTCGTGGCCGACCGCCACCGCGTCGATGTCCGCGGAGGTCCGGCTCTGCCCGTCGCGCACCTCGGTGCGCACCTTCAGCCTGCCCTGGACGATCACCGGATCCCCCACCGAGAGGGACGCCCCCACATTCGTCGCGAGGGCCCGATTGGCCCACACGGTGAAGAAGTTGGTGTGCCCGTCCGTCCACGTGCTCTTCTCGCGGTCCCAGTACCGCGCGGTCACGGCCAGCCGGAAGCGCGCCGACGCGCCCGACGCCAGCTCCCGGTACACCGGCTGCGTCGCCACGTTCCCCACCGCGCACACCATGGTCTCGTTCATCCCGAACCCCTCCCTCACCCCGGCCGGCTCGCCGGGCGGCCACGCCAACGGGCCCGGCCCGTACGGCTGCGTCTGCCGCGGCGATCGCGTCGGTGCGATCGCCGCGGAATCAGACTGCCTCCGCCCGGCCGGGCCCGCTGAGGGCTGTGGGCCACGAGCCGATTGTGGACAACCGGCCCACCCGAACGAGCAATTCCGGGGCCCCGCAACCGCCACCCCGGGAGCCGACGGGACACTCACCGCCCCGGCACCCGCCCAGGGGTCCGTTCGGACCACCCCCTAGACGCGCGTCCCCACGACCCGCCCGAACTGCTCACGCACCTCCCGGTACCGCAGCAGCTCCGCCGCCACCGGGTCGAGCACCCGGGCCCGTCCGCACCCGGCAGCCGACTCGCGCAGCCGCCGCTCCGCCTCGAGCCCGTATCTGCGGGCCGGGCCGCGCGCCGCCAGCTTGCTGCTCCACTCCACGACGGGACCGCCGACGATGCCCGCCGCCATCAGCAGCACCGGCACACCCAGGTTGGGCGACATGAACCCGATGATCTGCCCCAGCAGCCACGAGCCGCCCACGACCTGAAGGATCGTCATGCAGGCCTGCGCGAACACGGCCACGGGCCACCAGCCGGGCCGCGGCGGACGTCCCGGCGGACCTCCCGCCCGCACCGCGAGCTCGTCCAGCGCCTCCGGAAGTCCCTGGGCGCCCCGCGCCGCCGCCTCGCGCACGGCCTGGGCCCAGGGCGCGGGCAGCCCGTAGGCGGCGCGCTCCGCGACCGTACGCACCGCCTGCTCGACCCGCTGACGCGCGGTCGCCTCCTCGTCCGCGGGCGCCCGGACGGGCAGCCGGCCGGTCGGGGGTTCGCGCCGGTCCTGGTACCAGCGCCAGAGCCGCAGCCAGGGAGTGCCGCACGCGCGGTTGGCGTTGCGCAGCCACGCGCGCTCGGCCGCGTCACCGGCGGCGGTGGCGCCGACCGCGTCCGCGAGCCGGTCGGCGAACTCGTCGCGCGCCTCCTCGCTGAGCCCGGCGCGCCGGCCCGTCGCGTAGACGGGCCACAGCCGGGCCGCGGCCACGTCGAGGTCGGCGGAGATCCGGCGTGCTGCGGCGCCGCGCTCGGCCACGAACTGACCGAGCGCCTCCCTCAGTTCACCGACGCCGTCGCCGGTGAGACCGGACACCGCCAGCACGGTGGCGCCCGGCTCGCCGTACTCCCCGAGGGCGATCCCGTCCTCGTCGAGGAGCCGTCGCAGGTCGTCGAGGACCTGGTCGGCCGCCTCGCCGGGAAGCCGGTCCACCTGGTTGAGGACCACGAACGTGACCTCGGCGTGCGCCGCCATGGGCCGCAGATAGCGCTCGTGCAGGACCGCGTCCGCGTACTTCTCGGGGTCGACGACCCAGATGACCGCGTCGACCAGCGCCAGGATGCGGTCCACGTGTTCGCGGTGCTGGACGGCCGCCGAGTCGTGGTCGGGCAGATCGATCAGGACGAGGCCGCGCAGCTGCGACTCCGCCTCCGGGCTCTGCAGGGGCCGCCGGCGCAGCCGGCCGGGGATGCCGAGGCGGTCGATGAGCGTGGCCGCGCCGTCGCTCCAGCTGCACGCGATGGGGGCGGCCGTGGTCGGGCGGCGGACGCCGGTCTCCGAAATGGCCACTCCGGCGAGCGCGTTGAAGAGCTGGGACTTTCCGCTGCCGGTGGCCCCGGCGATGGCGACCACCGTGTGCTGCCCGGAGAGCCTGCGGCGGGCGGCGGCCTCGTCGAGGACCCGTCCCGCCTCGGAGAGCGTCCTGCTGTCGAGCCGGGCGCGGGAGAGGCCCACGAGTTCGCGCAGGGCGTCCAGGCGCGAGCGCAGCGGGCCGTCGTAGGCGAGCGGGGCGGGCGGCGCCTGCACGGTGGGCCTGGCCTCCACGACGGGCGTCTCCTGCGGGGTGTCCGTCTCGGACACCCGTCGTGCGATCAGGCCGTCGTCCCAGGCGGGCCCGGACTCGGGGGCCGGGGCGGTCTCGGCGGGGTCCGGGGCGCCGCCGCCCTTCTCGTCCTTGTCGCCCCTGCCCCTGCGGGTGATGAACCTGATCGGTTTGATCGCCCGGCCCGACCCGGTGGATCCGTCGTCCTTGCCGGTGCCGTCGTCCTTGCCGGCCTCCGCCCGCGTGGGGCGCGGGTTCTCCTTGTCGCGCTCCACGCGCGCGTGGTCGCCTCCCGGAGAGGCGTGCCCGGCGGATCCGTCCCCGGGGGTTTCGTGTCCGGCGGCGCGGCCGCCCTCGGCCTCCGCCGGGGAGCCGGTTTCGGAACGCGCGCCCCCGGGGCGGCCGTTGTCGGAAGCGCCGTCCTCGGAGGGGTCGTCTCCGGGGCGGTCGGCGTGATCCGTGCGGTCAGTGACAGCAGTCACCGCGGTCACCTCTCCTTCTGCAGTACGGACAGCGCGGCGATGAGTTCGGCCTGGGGTTCGGGGTGTACGTCGAGTGCGTCGAGGGGCGCGAGACGGCGCTCGCGCTCGGTGTGCAGGGCCTGGTCGAGGTAGTCGGTGAGCAGGCGCCCGCCCCGGTCCCGCAGCCGCAGGGCGCCGTGCGCGCCGATCCGTTCGGCGAGCCCCTCGCCGGCCGCTCTGCCGCGGCGGCCGCCCAGGAGCGTGGTGGCGACCAGCGCGGCCACCACCTCGGCGTCCGGCGCGACGCTCTTGTCGAGGTCGCGGACCTCCTCCTCCGCGTACTCCTCCAGGACCCGCCGCCAGCGCCGTACGGCGATCCCGATGCGGTGCTCGGCGCTCTCCAGGCCCGGGTCACGGTCCGTCAGCCCGGGTGCCCGGGCGGCCGGTTCCCGGCGCCAGGCCTCGTCGATGCGTTCGTCGGCGGCGGTGACGGCACAGAGCAGCAGCGCGCCGAGGCTCTCGACGAGCGCGTCGAGCAGTTCACCGGCCGTGCAGTCCAGGGGGTACGCGCGCCACCGCTTCAGTGCGTCCCCGGCGAGCACGGCGCCGGCCTGCAGACGGCCCCGTACCCGCGTGTACTCGCTGTCGTAGGCCCCGTCCACGGCGGCGGTGAGCCGCAGGGCCGCGGCGTACTGCGCGGCCGCCGCACCGGCCAGCTCCGGCATCCGGGACTTCAGCGAGTCGAGGACTCCGTAGGCGGTGCGGGCCATCGCCTGGTGGCGGGCCGCGGGGTCCTGCACGTGATGGGTGAGCCAGGTCCGCAGCGGCGCCACGGCGGTGGCCGGGAGGAGTCCTCCGCCCCAGGCCGACTCGGGCAGCTCGGGCACGGTGAAGCGGGGTACGTCCCCGAGGCCGGCCTTGGCCAGCAGGGCGCCGTACTGCCGCGACACCTCGGACACCACCTGGTGGGGCACCCGGTCGAGCACGGTGACCAGGGTGGCCTGGTTCTCCTTGGCCGTCCGCAGCAGATGCCACGGCACGGCGTCGGCGTACCGGGCGGCCGTGGTCACCATGACCCAGATGTCGGCGGCGCAGATCAGTTCGGCGGCGAGGACGCGGTTGTCCGCGACCAGGGAGTCGACGTCGGGTGCGTCGAGGAGGGCGAGGCCCGGGGGCAGGGTGTCGGCGGTCTCGATGCGCAGGACCCGCTCGCCGCGCTCGACGGGTGTGTGCATGTCGTCGCCCGGCTCCTGGTGGGGCACCCACACGCGCGTGAGGTCGGGCAGCACCCGCATGCCGCTGAACCAGTGATGGTCCTCCGGATGACAGACCAGCACCGGGGTGCGCGTGGTCGGCCGCAGCACTCCCGCTTCGCTCACCCGGCGTCCCACGAGGGAGTTCACGAGGGTCGACTTGCCGGCTCCGGTGGATCCGCCCACCACGGCCAGCAAGGGCGCTTCGGGTTCTCTCAACCGGGGCACCAGATAGTCGTCGAGCTGTGCGAGCAGTTCGTCGCGGTTGGCACGCGCGCGGGGAGCCCCCGCCAGGGGCAGCGGGAAGCGTGCGGCGGCGACACGGTCGCGCAGGGCGGAGAGTGCGTCGAGCAGCTGAGGCCGTACGTCCAAGGTCACCACATGCGAAGAATGCCCAATTTTGGAGGCTTTCTGAAGCATATGGGTATGTCTGCGCGCCGACCGGACAACAGGGGGCGGAAGGGACGACTGGGGCGCAGGCATAACGAGTGCACAACACCCGGTGCGCCGGAGGCCAAAAGCGGTGCACGATTCGTACCTGCCTGCGATTATCAGGACCGCTTCACCGAACCTCCACATCGAGCCACGGAGGGGAAGCACCAAGGACAAGGACGCGGGAGCCCTATCCTTGTCCCCGGCAAGGTCACGGATCAGCCCCCACAAGGGCAGCACCAGGACACAGGCCACCACACCCGGCCCCCGTAGCTCAGTGGATAGAGCAGGCGCCTTCTAAGCGCTTGGCCGCAGGTTCGAGTCCTGCCGGGGGCGCCACTGGGAGCCCTCCCTCCGGGAGGGCCTTTTTGCTGTTCAGCGCATGTTCCACACGTCATGACGAAGCTCCGGCCCCCCTCCCGGCGATCATGGGGAGGTTCCGTCGCTGTCCGACTGTCACCGGGTTTCGCGGGTGGCCCTGTCGCATACGCGTCGAAGTCTCCGGCGAGGAGCCTCAACCCGCACCGGACGGCTCGCGTGGATCCCCCGCGGTCTCCAGACGCCGTTACAGGTCGGGCAGCTGCCCCTCGACGCACCGCGCGCAGGTGACCGGCAGCACCGGCACGTGCGCTCACTGCACCATGCCCGGCGGATGACCGAACCCGCGAGGACGCCGCCCGTCCCTCCCTGGAACAGAGCCCGGCATCGGGCGAGTCGGGCGTCAGCCGCCCGTGTCGCCGGCGTGCAGCAGGGCGAGCTGGTGCTTGACGGCCCCGGTGAGCCGCGCGTCGTCGTCGGTGGCCAGGAGGTCGAGCAGGGCGCCCCGCAGGACGGCCAGGGCCAGGGTCCGACGGGTGGCACCGTCCTCGCTCTCGCGCTCGGCCGGCGGCTGGAAGCCGGCCAGGACGCCGAGCCAGTCCTCCACGGTCGCCCGGGCGAATCCCGCCCAGGCCCCGTCGGGCTGGACGACGGAGCGGGTGTACGCCTCGGCCCACAGTCGCAGCAGCGGCCGATGCTCCGTCGCGGCGAGCCATGTCCAGAGCCGTTCGACGGCGGGCACGAGTCCGGCGGGGCTTTCGGGCTGCTGGGCCCGGTCCAGGAGTGCCAGCTCGTCGGCGCGGGCGCGCGCCAAGAGCGCCCGCAGCAGGCCGTCCTTGCTCTCAAAGAGGAAGAGCAGGACCCGTGGGCTGGAGCCGATGGCCTCGGCGAGCGGGCGCAGTGACAGGTCGGCCAGGCCGTGGGCGAGGGCGTACCGGTAGGCCGCTTCCAGCAGTTCGGACTGCCGGGCGGAGGGGGTTGGCGCTTCCTGAGACATGCAGTTAGCCTAACTGAAACAACTGTTTCAGTGACGCGGTTCGATCGCAGGGCCAGGAGAGCAGCGCATGCATCAGCGAGATCAGAAGCACGTCGTCCTACGCCGCGCCGACCGTCCCGGCGACCTGGGATGGGTGGTGATGGCCCACGGCGAGGCATACGACCAGCAGTTCGGCTGGAACACCGACTTCGAGGCCCTGGTCGCCCGGATCGTCGCCGACTACGGAACCAAGCACGACCCGGCCCGAGAGGCGGGCTGGATCGCCGAGGTCGACGGCCGACGCGTGGGCTGCATCTTCCTCGTCGCGGGCGACCGGCCGGAAGTGGCAAGGCTGCGCATTCTGCTCGTCACCGCCGAGGGCAGGGGCCTTCGCCTCGGGACGCGCCTGGTGGAGACGTGCCTCGCCTTCGCCCGTGAAGCGGGCTATGAGCAGGTAACGCTGTGGACCAACGACGTGCTCACGGCCGCGCGCAAGATCTACCGGAGCTTCGGCTTCACCCTCGCCGACGAGGAGCACCACCACAGCTACGGCAAGGATCTTGTCGGCCAGAACTGGACCCTCGACCTGCGCATCGGCGCGACGGACAGCGACAGCTGACCACGCTGCGAAGTCCGACCGGGCCCCATCGTGGCCGCCGTTGGCCGATGGATGGCAACCCGTCGGCTCGACCGGGCCGTTGAGACTCCACCGATCGCCCTGCCTCCATCAGCGACGCCGCGAAGACGGTGGTTGCAGATCGGTACGCACCACCTGTTGGGCACGGCAGAGCCCCGGGTGCCTCCTCGACGATCAGGGAGGGCGTCGGGGCCTGCGCGCTGTCGCCCGGGTTCGCGGGTGGCCGTGTGGGATGCCTGTCGAAGCGGAGGTCTCCGCGTGTGCCACCTGCAGCTCAGTCCCCGTACATGAGATCCCTGCCGCCGCCGGCCTCGATCAGCCAGAACAGCGAACCGCTGCCGAACGGCCGGCCGCTGGTGGCGACTTCGACCCAGCCCTTGCCCGGCTCATCGGCCGCCGCGCCCCACCACCAGCTGCGATCGCCACCCATGCCCTCATCGGTCGGGGCGAAGCAGTGGAGCCGGCCCGACAGCGTCCAAGGCTCCCGACCGAGGGCCGACTCGGCCGCCGTCGCCAAGGGTGACGCACCCCCGCTCGCCGTTACCACCGGTGATCGGGCGCGTTGAAGGGGCGTGCGGCCGCGATCGTGCAGCCGTACTCACCGAGGAGAAGGAGAACGTGATGTCTCGCATCGCGAAGGCAGCCACCGTCGCTCTGGGCACCGGCGCCGTGGTGCTCAGCGGGGCCGGCCTGGCCACCGCGGACGCCGGTGCCGGCGCCGCGGCCGCGGGCTCGCCCGGCGTCCTGTCCGGCAACGTCCTGCAGGTTCCGGTCCACGTGCCGATCAACCTGTGCGGCAACACCGTCGACGTCATCGGCCTGCTGAACCCGGCCTTCGGCAACAGCTGCGTCAACAAGAGCCACGACAAGCACGACGGCGGTTACGGCCGCTGAACCGGCCCTGATGCGTGAAAACGACCCCCGGCAGCGGTACCGCCGGGGGTCTTGCACGTCGGCCCGGAGTGGACCCGCGCTAGCCGTACCGGTAGATCGCGCCCACGTCCTCCATCTGATCGGGCGTCACGTTCCACGGAGGCATCGCCTCGTGCCGTGCCACGATCCGCCCGTGCTGTGAACTGCCCAGCCCCGGTGGGCGGGCGGGCAGATAGCGCGCTCCGGGGTGCCGGCGCTGCCAGCGGGTCCAGAGCAGGTCCACGAAGGCGTGGTGCAGCCAGAAGACGGGATCGTTGACGGAGGCGCCGCCGAGCATGTGGCCGCCGACCCAGCGGTGCACGCGGTTGTGGTTGCGCCAGGCGGCGCTGCCGCGGCCCGGTCCCCACCCTTCCAGCCGGTTGCGGAACCCCCGCGCCGACGTCGAGTTCCAGGGCTCGGTGTCGTAGACCGGGTCGTCCAGCGCCCGGGCCAGGTCGGCCGCGGTCGGCAGGGCGATCGGGTCGTGGGGCCGACCGAAGTCCCGGGTGAGGTACTCGACGTCGGTCACCCCCTCCCTGATCTTCCACTTGCCGTGTCCGTACGCGAAGGGCCCGGTCATGACCCGGTGGTCGGAACGCCGCCCGTTGCCGCCGAGCAGGTCCGACGTCCAGGGCGAGGCGGACGGCGTGCGGCTGCGGGTCCAGTCCCAGTAGGGCACGCTCACCGAGGGGTCCACCCGGCGCAGCGCCCGCTCCAGGTCGAGCAGGAACTTCCGGTGCCAGGGCAGGAAGGACGGCGCCATGTGGGCCGCGCGCAGGCCGTCGTCGCCGTCGGAGACGTAGTACTCGATGTGCGTCCGCACGAACTCGTCGTACTCGCCGCGGCGTTTGACCTCCAGCAGCGCGGCGACGAACCTGCGCCGCTCGGCACGGGTCAGGGAACTGACGTCCCTACGTGTGTACGCCATCGCGCCTCCCCCCGGCGGCCGGGTCGCGCAGCCGCTGGGAGGACCCCAGGGCGTCGACGGCCGCGCGGGCCGCCGCGAGCGGGGTGGGGTAGGACTCGTAGTGGTCCACCATGCTCAGGTACGAGCCGTCGGCGCGCCGCATCAGGTGCAGCGGCCGCCCGTCCACGGTGACCTGCCACTGCCCGCTGTCGGGGGCGGCGGCGCCCGCCCCGGGCCGGACACCGTGGATGCGGCGGCCGCGGTAGGTCTCACCGAAGGTGTCCGCCACCTCGGACGGGTCGGACACCACCTCGTCGCCCCCTGCCGGCAGCGTCGCCGCGACCACCGGGACCGCGGACACCGCGACGAACGAGGCGAACACGGCGCGCATGGCGTTCCGGCGGGTTCTGTTCCCGACCTCCACCGGACCGGCCGGCTTCACCGGCACTCTGCTGACGGACATCGTTCTCTCCTTGTCGGATCCCGTGGCGGCGGCCGCCCGGTGGGACGCGGGTGCCGGGGTCCGGACGGCCGAGCGCCCGGCCCCTGCCCTCGCGTGGGGCTACTCCCCGAACCCGAGATTCATCCCCGGCGCCGTCTGCAGCAGCGGGGTGAGCACGGCGGCCTGGGGAACCTTCGGGTCGGGCAGGCCGAGGTGGTCGGGGTTGGGGGCGGTGAGCGGGGTGTCCGCCGACAGCCCCGGGGTGAGGGTCCTGAGGTCGGACGCGGGGGCGTCGACGGTCAGGTACTCGAACTCGTCCCCGAGCGCCTGCGGGAGCGGCGCCTGCAGGTCCGCACCGAGCAGTCCGGCACTGATCGGGAGCTGCGGAAGGGTCCGTTCGGGCATCAGGCGGCCCGTCACGTACCGCGGCCCCTCCGGGCTGCCCGGCACGGGCACCGGCAGCTCTCCGGCGACCCGGGGCAGCTCCATGCCGAGGGCACGCTCCGCGCCGCCCAGCGGTACCGGGACGGGAACGACGGGGGCCGCGGCGGCGGGCGTCGCCGCGGCGCCGACCGAGGCCGCCACACCGGTCAGGACGGCGGCGAGGGTTACTCGAGTGCTGGACTTCATCTCAGGTACGGTCCCTTTCAGGATTCGGGGCAAAGCGTCCGTACCGCGTAACGATCCCGACGACGGCATCAGCGGAAGATTCCCCCGACGGACGCAGTAATCGGACCGACGGCCATCCGGCCATCACACGAATACGATGATCAGCTCGTCCAGAAGTCCCACCATCGGGTCAGGATCAGCATCCCGACGACGCCGATGTGCACGGCCGGCAGGACCCAGGTGAACTCGGTGAGGAAGTCCCTGAGCCACTGGGGTGCGGGCAGGAAACCGTGGCGCACGTTGGACGAGGTCACGTACCAGAACATGAGGATCGTGGCGACCCACGCCAGACAGCACCACAGGCACAGCGAGTTGATCCGGTACAGCGACTCGAACTGCAGCCAGGAGACGAAGCCGACCCCGAAGAGCGTGCCCGCGTCGAACACGAGCCAGTACCAGCGCGGGAAGACGGCCCCGGCGAGCAGGCTCACGCCGACGCAGATCACGATGCCGTAGGCGACCAGCCCCATCATGGGGTTCGGGAAGCCGAAGGCGGAGGCCTGGTCGCTCTTCATGATGTTGCCGCAGGACACGACCGGGTTGAGGCTGCAGCCCGGCACGAAGCCCGGGTCCTCCAGCAGCTTGAACTTGTCGATCGTGATGACCCACGCGGCGAGCAGACCGGCCGCCCCGGTGATCACCAGCAGCAGCGCGAACGCTCGGCTGCCGCCCACCGCCCGCGCCCCGGTGTACGGCCCGGCGCCCGCCGCCGGCCCGGCAGTGGCCGCCATCAGGCGTGGGCGCGGCGGACGGGCAGGAGCACGTGCGCCGCGCTGTTCAGGATGTCCTCGTCCCCCGCGAACGCGGTCAGGCTCTCCGGTGCGACGGGCTTGCCGGGCTCCGCCTCGGGCCACGGGCGGGTGGCGAACAGGAAGTAGGCGTATCCGCGTTGCCCCACGGCCGCCAGCCACTCCGCCGGCACCGCGCAGCGGGCGTTGAGGTACGGCATGTCCACCACGGCCTCGCCCTCGTCGAGGAGGAGGGTGAGCGGCAGGTCCGGCTGCTGGGTGCCGTCGAGGATTCGGTCGTCCTCCCACAGTCCGTTGCCGCGCAGGAGTTCCTCGACGGCGGCCGTGGAGGCCTCCGGGCCGCCTTCGCCGTCGCCCAGGGTGTAGGCGAGGAGGTAGGGCATGTCGCCGTCGGGGGCCGCGCCGCTGAAGGCCATGACGACGAGCGTGCCGAGCTCGGCGGCGCGGAAAGGACGGGTGTGGCTTGAGGCTGAGGTCACCGCAGGACCCTATCCAGGCAGGAGAATCGACCCGGCCGCCTCATCACTCGCCCGAGTGACGCGGCCGTGGCGACCACCCGAACGAGGGACCGTCGTCGAACAGGGCGAAGGGCCGGTTCCGCACCACGGGGAACCGGCCCTTCGCCGTCGGTACGCCGCCGGGTCGGTGTGTCGGCTCACCCACCGGCGTACGACGTCACTTGTTGACGCAGACGTTCCCGGCAGCCGGGTTGAGAACGCCGATGACGTCGATGGTGTTGCCGCACACGTTGACCGGGATGTGCACGGGAACCTGGATGACGTTGCCGGAGAGGACGCCCGGGGACTTGATGGCGGCACCTTCGGCTTCGGCGTCCGCGAACGCGGTGCCCGCGGCGGCCCCCATGGACATTCCCACGGCGGCGACGAGCAGAGCGGCCTTCTTGACGGTGTTCATCATCGGTCCTTTCTTGGAGGTTTGCTCGGGCAGCCTATAAACGGCCCCGCGGAGCTTTCCGTAAGGACACGCAATAAAATGAACCGATTAACCGTTGAGGGGAAGTCCGCCGAGCAGGAGATCCGACGGGCTGCTGACCGTGTTCAGGGTCTTCGTCGCGCCGTTCACCGTGCTGAGCGCGGAGTCCTTGTTCTCGGTGTCGAGCGCGTCCGACTGGTGCTGCAGGGGCTGCAGGTCCTTCAGGTCCACCGAGCGCTGGCTGGCGATGGTCTCCACCGCGCCGTTCAGGCCTCCGTTGAGGCTGGTGGGCGCGGCGTCGTACGCGAAGGCGGGAGCGGCGGCACCCGCGGCGACGAGGGAACCGGCAACGACAGCGGCGGCCTTCAGGGACTTCATCGTGTTCCTTTCTTCGGCAACTCGCGTCGCCAGGAGGAATTCAATACACAGGCAGTGCTTGTGCCTGGTCTCTCACTTCACCCTGGTTAACGAGCCCTTCAGGGACCGGAAACCCCGCGTCCGGCACATTCCTGGAAGCCACCCGAATGAACGGCGTGTCTCATTCTCATATAAAACAGCCGTCGTGCCGGCCTCTCGGTCGGCACGACGGCGGGGGCCGCAGGCCCGGGTCAGGCACCGGCACCCAGGCCCAGCAGGGACAGCAGGCCGGTCCTGGGCGGCGCCGATCCGTTCGGCAGGTCCGTCGACGTCGAGGTGCCCGGCAGCCCGGACTGACCGGAGGCGGCCGTGTCCTTGCCGACGCCCGTGGAGACGACGACGTCGACGAGCCCGGTCACCAGGTCCGCGGCCGCGGGCTGCACCTTGTCGTACTCACCCGCGTCGATCGCCTGGGAGAGGGCGTCCAGGCCGGTCTGCAGCTTCGCGAGCAGGGGCTCGACGTCCGCGGCGTCCTCGGCCCGCAGGTCGTCGGCGTCCGGTGTCGCCGTCCCGGCGGCGGCCCCGTCGGCCGTCGGTGACATGGCGGTCTCCTCGGCGATCTCGGCGACCGCGGTCTTCGCCGCGTCGGTGAGCTCGGTCATCTCGTCGTCGGAGAGCCGGCCGCCGTCGGCCGTGAGCACGGTGCCGAGCAGGTCGGTGACCGGGGTGAGCACACCGCCGAGACCGGCGAGGGCCGTGACCTCGGACAGCAGCCCGTCCGCGCCGGGGTCGGGAGCCGCGCCGTGGGCGCGGCCACGCTGCGGGGCGCCCTCGTCCGCGAGGGCGGCGGGGGCGGCGATCCCGAGCAGGAGCATCGCGCAGAGCGCGGAGGACGCGAGGCGCCGGGCGGGCAGAGCAGGCATGGAGGTTCCCTTTCGATGGTCGCGAGGAGCTGTGTGATCACCGTGGGAGCGGTGATCTTGTCCTGCAACCGATCGCGCCGCCACCCGGGCGGCCAAGGCGGACGTCGTCCCTGGTGAGACACGGTGTCACCGCGCGCATACCCCCTCCGTCCATTCGGGGCAACGCGAACCGGCCGTCCTCCCGTCGGGGAGAACGGCCGGCCGAAGGGTCCGTGACCCGCGTCAGTCGTTGACGCAGACGTTGCCGAACGCGGGGTTCAGCAGGCCGATCACGTCGACGGTGTTGCCGCAGACGTTGACCGGGATGTGGATCGGAACCTGCAGGACGTTGCCCGACAGCACGCCCGGGGAGTTGGCGGCGGCGCCGTGTGCGTCGCTGTCGGCGGCGGCGATGCCGGCGGTGCCCGCCACAGCGGCGGCGGCAACGGAGGTCAGGGCCAGGCCCTTCGCGATACGCGACATGGAGAGGTGCTCCTTGGGGGTCGACACAACATGCGGGCGGAGATGCCCGGCGTTGTGTCAACGCGCGGCGCACGTCCGGGTTGTGCCTCCAAAGGGGTGATGTCACAAGTGACGGGCTTCACCATTCCGACACACTTCGGCGGTTTGCCAGATAAATACGGACAACGGCTAGAGTGGCGCTCCTCCTGGGGCCGCCGGGAACCACGGGACGGAACGGGGGAGCCGACGCGACACCGGTGCGCTCCGCCCGTCGTCCGTCCGCCGGTTCAGAACCTTCACAGCTCGGAAGGGCAACGCCGATCATGCGCCATTCCCCGAGTCGTCTGCTGCGCCGTGCCTTGGTCGGCTGCCTCGCCCTGAGCACGCTCTGGGCTCCGGGCGGCCCCGCGACCGCCGCGCCGTCCGCCGCGGAGGCGGAGCATCTCCCGTTCACGCAGCGCTATCACGCGCTGCAGCACGGCGGGATCGTCCGGGCGGCCAACTCGTCCATCACCTGCCGCACGACGCCCGGGCCCGCACGCGCCCCCTCCGCACCCTCGTGCGCCGCCGCACGAGCGGGCGGGACGGCCGCGAACCACGACTTCGACATGTTCTACATCGACGTCGACAACGACCCGAACACCTACAACTCCAGCCGGGGCGAGGTCCGTCTGCCGCGGGGCGCGCGCGTCACGTACGCGCGTCTGTACTGGGGCGGCAACCTCCGGGTGGGCGAGCAGAAGCCCCCGAAGGACAACGCGCGCGTGCTGGTCGCCGAGCCCGGCGGCCGCTACAAGGCGGTCCTCGCGGACACCGTCGTCGGGCACCGGGTGGCCCGCGGAGCGGACGCGTTCCAGGCCTCCGCGGACGTCACCGGGCTGGTGCGGGCGAGCGGTTCGGGGCTGTACACGGTGGCGCAGGTCAACGTGGCGATGGGCCGCTCGGCGGCCGGCGCCTGGGGCGGCTGGACGCTGATGGTGGCGTACGAGCGGGCGGCCGAGCCGCTGCGGCACCTGGCGATCTGGGACGGCTTCGCCCCGCTCGGGCCGGGCGCGGACCAGGTGGCCGGGGTCCGCGGGCTGCCGCTCGGCCGGGGCGCCGGCGGCCGGGCGGGCCTGGTGGCCTACGACGGCGATGCCGGCAGCGGCGGCGACTCGCTCATGCTGTCGACCGGACACGGCAGGGTGACGGCGCTGAGCGACGCCGCCAACCCCGCCGACGACGTGCTGAATTCGACGATCAACGAGCCCGGACCTGCTGCGGCGCGGCGTGCGCCCGCGTTCTCGAACACCCTCGGATACGACTCCGACGTCTTCGATCTGGGCCCCGCCTTGCGGCGCGGCGGTGACCAGTTGGCCTTCCGGCTCGTTGCGCAGCGGGACGCGGCCTGGGCCGGGGCGCTCTTCGTCGCTGTCGACGCCAAGCAGTGACGCGCTCCCGCCGGCGCCGTCCGTGAGCGAGGAACCGCGTATGCCACTGTCACCGACCGACCCAGCGACGCGGGTCCTGCATGTCACCCAGCCCGTCGACGGCGGTGTCGCCCGCGTGGTCGTGGACCTGGCGCGGGCGCAGCTCGCCGCCGGTCTGCACGTCACGGTCGCCTGCCCGGAGGGCGGCGGCCTCTCGGACACGCTTCGCATACTCGGCAGCGACGTACGGCGGTGGCGGGCGACGCGTTCGCCGGGGCGGCGGCTGGCGTCGGAGCTGTGGCAGCTCGGCAGGATCGTCGACGAGACGCGGCCGGACGTGGTGCACGCGCACAGCGCCAAGGCCGGACTCGCGGTGCGGCTCGCCCTGCGGGGCCGGGTGCCGACGGTGTTCCAGCCGCACGCCTGGTCGTTCGAGGCGGTCGGGGGCGCCACCGCCTCCCTCGCGCTGCGGTGGGAGCAGTGGGGGGCGCGCTGGGCCTCCCGTGTCGTGTGCGTCAGCGAGGCGGAACGGAGGACCGGCTCCCGGTCCGGGGTGGCCGCTCCGTGGCGCGTGATCCCCAACGGCGTCGACCCGGCGCGCTTCCGGCCGGCGGACGCGCGCGCCGTGCGGGCCCGGATTCCGCTGCTCGCGGAGGCGGGCGGCGCGGGCCCGCTGGTGGTGTGCGTGGGACGGCTGTGCCGGCAGAAGGGGCAGGACGTCCTGCTGGCGGCGTGGAGTTCGGTGGTCCGGCGGGTGCCGGGGGCCCGGCTCGTGCTGGTCGGGGACGGACCGGACCTCGATGAACTGCGCGCTCGCGCGCCCGAGTCCGTGCTGTTCGCCGGGGCCGCCGCCGACGCCGTGCCCTGGTATCAGGCCGCCGATCTGGTGGTGCTGCCGTCCCGCTGGGAGGGCATGGCGCTGGCCCCGCTGGAGGCCATGGCCTGCGAGCGCCCCGTCGTGATCACCGACGTGGACGGCGCCCGCGAAAGTCTTCCGCCGGGGCTGCACGACCGGTGCCTGGTGCCCGCCGAGGCGCCGGGCCCGCTGGCCGAGGCCCTCTGCGGTCTGCTGTCCGATCCACCGCTGCGCGAGTCGCTCGGCCGTCGGGGGCGTCGCCACGTACTGGCCACGCACGACGTACGGCGTACGGCCTGCGCGGTCACGGCCGTGTACGGCGAGCTGCTCGTCGCGGCCCCCGCCGGGAGCCGCAGGGCGTTCGCCGCCGGCTCCGGCGGGCACGCCTCGCGCGCGGAGTTCGCCGCGCGCGGGGCATACAACGAGTGCAGGGAGTCCATCCACACGTGACTGCGGAAAGCACCGTTCCCTCCCCCGGCGGACAGCCACGGGAGCACGGATTCTCGCCCGTCTCGGTCATCCCTCCGCGCGAGGCCGCCGACGGCTTCAGATTTCCCGCCGGCCGGCGGACCTCCGTACGGCGCACCGCACGGTGGCCGCTGCCCGCGGTGGACGCCGGTGCGGCGCTCCTCGCGTCCCTGGTGCTGACCGGGACGCAGCGTCATCCGCTCCTCGTCGGCCTGCTGCTGGCCGCCGTGGTCGCGCTGAACGCGCACGCCTCGCTCTACCGGCCCGCGGCCGTGCCGGCGGTCCTGGACGAACTGCCCGCCGTCTGCGCGCGGATCGCCGTGGGCTGGTGCGTGCTCGGCGCCCTGGTGGCGGCGCTCGCACCCGCCGACGCGCTGTCCGCCCGGACGCTGGCGCTCGGGTGCCTGCTGCAGTCGGCGGCGAGCTGCGCGGGCCGCGGCGCGGTCCACTGGCGGCGGCGCAGGACGCTGGTCCGGCGTCCCGGGGCGGCTCTGGTGATCGGTCCCGCGGCGACCGCCCAGCGGGTGGCCGCGGCCTTCCTGCGCCACCCGCGCTGCGGGGTGCGTCCGGTGGGCATCGTGGACCGGCAGCCGTCCGGCGGCGAGGGACTTCCGGTGCTGACCACGGGCGAGGAGGTGCAGCGGGCGCTCATCCAGAACGGCGTCCAGGCCGTCCTGGTCGTCGGACGCCGCGCCGAACACGGCCCGCTGCTGCGCGCGTTGGGCGAGTCCGGCTGCGCACTCTGGGAGGTCGACGCCGAATCCCCGTCGTACGACGTGCACGGGGAGCGGCTGGCCGGGTTCGCCTGCCGGCGCATCCGCGTGACCGGTCCCCGGGGCGGTGTCGGCAAGCGGCTGCTCGACGTGCTGGTGTCGGGGGCGCTGCTGCTCGCGGTCAGCCCGGTGCTGCTGGTGTGCGCGGTCGTGGTGCGGCTGGCGGACGGGCCCGGAGTGGTCTTCCGGCAGGAGCGCATCGGCAAGGACGGGCGGCCCTTCACGCTGCTGAAGTTCCGCACCCACCGGCCCGTCGACGCGCACGAGGCGGCGACCCGGTGGAGCGTGGCGAACGAGCACGAGATGAACCCGTTCTGCCGCTTCCTGCGCCGGACCTCGCTGGACGAGCTGCTCCAGCTGTGGAACGTGTTCTGGGGCGACATGAGCCTGGTCGGGCCGCGCCCCGAACGTCCCTACTTCGTGGCCGAGTTCAGCCGGACGTACCCCGGCTACGCGACCCGTCACCGGATGCGGACCGGGATCACCGGCCTCGCCCAGGTGCACGGACTGCGCGGTGACACCTCCATCGAGGACCGCTGCCGCTTCGACAACGCGTACATCGACGACTGGTCGCTGTGGCAGGACGTGTGCATCCTGCTGCGCACCGCCGTCGCGCTCGTCCGTCCGACGGGGAGCTGAGCCGGTGACCGTCAGGTGGACGCCCGTCGTGCCGGTGGTGGCGGTGGTCGCGATGCTCGCGCTGCCGGTCGCTCCCGGCGGGGAGGGCGGCGCGACCGTCGCCGACGCCGCCTCCGGGCTGCTGGTGGCGTACTGCGTCATCCGTCTCGTACGGCAGCGGCGGCGCCCCCTGACGCGTGCGGCGGCCGTGATCCTCGCGCTGCCCGTGGTCGGCTTCGCGGCCGCGGCGGTCGGGGCGGCGTCCCCGGGGGCCGGACTCACCGGCTTCGGCCGCTGTCTGCAGGTCTTCGTGCTGGTCCCCGCAGCGGTGGTGCTGCTGCTCCGGGACCGGCGCGACTTCCGGCTGCTCGCCTGGGCGTTCGTCGGCCTGGCGCTGTGGCAGGGGGCGATCGGGGTGCACCAGTACGCGACCGGGACCGGGGCCTCGTACATGGGCGAGGAGATCCGCGCCGTGGGCACGTTCGGCGCGGCGGACGTCATGGGAATGGCGACCGTGGTGGCGTTCGGGCTGGTGTGCGCGGTCGGGACGGCCCTCGGCACCGGGCCCGCACGGCAGCGGGCCGTCGCGGCGGCCTGCGCGCTGGTCCTGCTCGCGCCGCTCGCGCTGTCCTTCAGCCGGGGCGCGTGGATCGCGACGACCGTCGCGGTCGGGGCGCAGCTGGCGCTGGCCGGGATGCGGCGTGCGGTGAAGGTGGGCCTGGTCGTGACCGCCGTGGCCGTCGTCCTGGTGGGCGGCGTGGGGGTCGGTACGGCCATGCTCCAGGAGCGGATCAACAGCATCACGCAGGTCACGGACGCGCCGGACCGGTCGGTGACCGACCGGTACACGATGTGGGCCGCGGCGGTCGGCATGTGGCGGGAGCACCCGGTGACCGGCGTCGGCCTGAAGGGCTTTCCCGAACACCGGGACGGACACGCCTCGTTGGCGCTGTCGTCGGGCAGCGACACGGAGGGCGCGGGCGCCGCGTTCCGCAAGCAGCCGCTGCTCTCCCCGCACAACATGTACCTGCTGGTGCTGAGCGAGCAGGGGCTCCTGGGGCTGCTGGCGCTGGCGGGAAGCTGGCTGGCGCTGCTGGTCTGCGGGCTGCGCGGGCTCGTCCGGGTCCGGCGGGAGGACCCCGCGGTGCGCGGCGGCGCGGGGAACGGTCCAGGGCTCGACTGCGCGCTCGTCGCGTGCGGGCTGCTCCTGTGGCAGCTGGTGGACTTCGCGTACGGCGACATCGGCGGCCCCTCGACGGTGCTGACCGCCGTCTGCTTCGGACTCGTGGCCTGGTGGGCCCTCATGGATCCCGCCTCCGCGCGCCCGGGCGGGTTCGCTGCCGGGCGCGCCTATCCGCCCGGCCGGCCGGGCGCGACCGTGGGCTGTTCCGGGGAGGCCGCGGCGCGATGACCGTGACGCCTCGCAGGACCGACGACGCGGCGACCGTTCCCCCGGCGCGTACGGGCTCGTCCCCGGCCGCGGCCCCGGGCCCGCACGCCGGCACCGGGTCGGGCCGGGCGGCCGGTCCCGGCGCGGGCACGGCGACGGCGGCCCCGGCGGGAGACGCCGAGGTCTCGGACGCGGGGTCCGGTCCGGCCTCGCGCCGCTTCCTCGCCCGGGCCGCCCTCGTCACCGTCGGCCTGTCCATCGTCGGGGCCCTGCTGGGCCTCGGCCGCGACCAGGCGCTCGCCCACCTCTTCGGGGCCGGGAGCGACACGGACGCCTTCCTGGTCGCCTGGACGGTGCCGGAGTTCGCGGCGACGCTGCTGATCGAGGACGGGCTGGCCTTCGTCCTCGTACCGCTGTTCAGCCGGGCCGTGGCGCGCCGGGCGCGGGGAGGCACCGGCGATCCGGTGCGCTCGCTGGTCGCCACCACGCTGCCGCGTCTGACGCTGGCCTTCGTGGCGGCGTCGGCCCTGCTGATCGCCGGGGCACCCTACGTCGTCCAGCTGCTGGCGCCGGGGCTGCCCGACCCGGGCCTCGCGGTGGACTGCACCCGGCTGACGGCCACCTGCGTCCTGAGCTTCGGGCTGGCCGGCTACTGCAGCGCCGCACTGCGCGCGCACCGCCGGTTCGTGGCTCCCGCCGCCATCTACGTCACGTACAACGCCGGCATCATCACCGCGATGTTCGTCCTGGGCGGGCGCTGGGGCGTGCGGTCGGCGGCGGCCGGGGTCGCGGTGGGCGGCGCGCTCATGGTGGCCGCGCAGGTGCCGTCGCTGTGGCGGCAGGTCCGGGGGCGGGCGCGCGGCGAGCGCGGACGGACGGCTCGCCACGGACACCCGCCCGTGGACGGCGCCCCGGGGCGGCCCGCCGACGTCCTTCATCCGGCCGGGGACCGTCACCCGTCGGCGGTCGGCGCCCGGGCCGAGGGCCCGCAGCCGTCGACGGACGTCGCCCCGGCCGGGGACCCGCGCCCGTCCGTGGACGGCGTCCCGGAGCGGCCGGCCGATGCGGGTTCCCGGGCGGCCGGAGACGACGGTTCCGGGGCGCGTGCCATGGACCTGACGCTGGTCGCCACGGTGCTCCTCTTCGCGCTGTTCCGGCAGTCGCAGGTCCTCGTCGAGCGTTTCCTCGCCTCGTCGCTCCCCGCGGGCGCCATCTCGCATCTGAACTACGCCCAGAAGGTCGCCCAGATGCCGATGGTGCTCTCGCTGATGCTGTGCACCGTCACCTTCCCCGTGGTGGCGCAGGCCCTCGCGGACGGTGACACCGAGCGGGCCCGCGACCGGGTGGAGCGCGATCTGGCCGTCGTGTCCTGCACCGTGCTCCTCGGCGCCGCGGCGGTCGTCGCCTGTGCGCCGCAGATGATCCAGCTGCTGTTCCAGCGGGGCGCGTTCGGCGCCGGGGACACCGCGGCCACCGCCGCCGTGATGCGCGTGTACGCCCTGGGCCTGCTCGGCCACACCCTCGTGGGCGCGCTCGTCCGCTCGTACTTCTCGGCGGGCCGGCCCACCTGGTACCCGCTGTGCGCGATGGCGGCGGGGATCGTCACCACCAGCGGTGTCGGCGCCTGGGCCGTGGGCCCCTGGGGCGTGTGCGGGATCGCCGCCGCGAACGCCCTCGGCATCACCCTCTCCGCCCTGCTCCTGCTCGCCGGCATGGGCCGGCGCGGGGTGCCGATCCGCACCCGCCGGGTCGTGGCCGAGATCGGCCGGCCGGCGCGGGCGGCGGTGGCCGCGGCCGCCGCGGGGGCGTTCTGCGCGAGCCGTGTGGACTCCCCGCTGCCCGCCCTCGCCGTCGGCGGCACGGCCGTCGTCCTCGTCTTCGTCCTGGTGGCCTGGGCGCTGAACGCCCAGGCCGTCGCCCCCGCCCTCCGTTCCGTGACCCGAAGGTTCCCGCATGTCCGTTTCCGTTGACACGGCACGAGCACGACGTGCCACCAGAGGTGCCGGCACTCCCCCGTGGGTGGCGATGTACCACTCCGTGGGCGACTGCTCCGACGATCCGTACCGCATCACCGTCTCGCCCGACCGCCTGGACCGCCAGCTCGGTCTGCTGCGCCGCCGGGGTCTGCGGGGCGTGAGCACGGCCGAGCTGATCGCGGCACGTGCCCGGGGCGAGGACCGGGGCCTGGTGGGCCTCACCTTCGACGACGGCTACGCCGACTTCGTCGACCACGCCCTTCCGCTGCTGCGCCGCCACGGCTGCGGGGCCACCCTCTTCGTACTGCCCGGGCGACTGGACGGCGAGAACGCGTGGGACCCGCTCGGCCCCCGCAAGCCGCTGCTCGGCAAGCAGGGCATCCGGGTCGCCGCCGCCTCGGAGGGCATCGAGATCGGTTCGCACGGACTCACCCACGTCGACCTGACCCGGGCCGACGACGCCCTGCTGCGCGCCGAGGTCGCCGGGAGCAGAGCGCTGCTCTCGGATCTGATCGGTGCTCCCGTCGACGGCTTCTGCTATCCGTACGGCACCGTGGACCAGCGGGTCGTCGACGCCGTACGAGCGGCCGGCTACCGCTACGCCTGCGCGATCGATCCCGGGCCGCTGACCGGCCTCTTCGCGCTGCCCCGCGTCCATGTCGGGGAGAACGACACGGCCGTGCGCCTGCTGCTCAAGCACAAGCTCCACCGCCTGCGCCGCCGCTCCGCCGAGGGGGTCTGATGAAGGCCCTGCACGTCATCACCGGCCTCGGCGTCGGCGGCGCCGAGCAGCAACTGCGCCTGCTGCTGCGGCATCTGCCGGTCGACTGCGACGTGGTGACGCTCACCAATCCGGGCAGCGTGGCCGACGGCCTCGCCGACGACGGGGTGCGCGTCCTCCACCTCGGGATGACCGGCAACCGCGACCTGTCGGCGCTGCCCCGCCTGGTGAAGATCATCCGGACGGGCGGCTACGACCTGGTCCACACCCACCTCTACCGGGCCTGCGTGTACGGCCGGGTCGCCGCCCGCCTCGCGGGGGTGAAGGCCGTCGTGGCGACCGAACACTCCCTCGGCGACTCGCAGATGGAGGGCCGCGCGCTCACCGCGGGTGTCCGCGCGCTCTACCTGGCCAGCGAACGCCTCGGCAGCTCCACCGTCGCCGTCTCCCCCACG
This sequence comes from Streptomyces sp. NPDC026417, assembly GCF_055567695.1. Taxonomy (NCBI): domain Bacteria; kingdom Bacillati; phylum Actinomycetota; class Actinomycetes; order Kitasatosporales; family Streptomycetaceae; genus Streptomyces; species Streptomyces sp. NPDC026417. The sequence goes on along the minus strand of NZ_JBVHPY010000001.1, from coordinate 69,983 downwards.
GTCGCCGACCGGCTGCGGCGCTGGGGTGTGCCCGCACCGCGCATCGAGATCGTGCCGAACGGCGTCGACGTGAGCCGCTTCCGCTTCGACCCGGTGCTGCGCGAGCACACCCGCCGCCGGCTCGGCCTGCCGGAGGGCGCGTACGTCGTCGGCGGCGTCGGCCGGCTCGCGGCCGCCAAGCGTTTCGACGTGCTGGTCCGCGCCCTCGCCGAACTCCCCGACGACTACTGGCTGCTGCTGGTCGGCGGCGGCGCCGAGGAGAGCGTCCTGCGGCGCGCCGCCCAGCGGGCGGGCGTGTCGGACCGGGTCCTGCTCACCGGCGAGCGGCCGACGGGCGGCCTCCCCGGTGCCGACCTGCCGTCGCTGATGGCGGCGATGGACGCACTGGCCTCGCCCTGCGCGGAGGAGGCCTTCGGGCTCGCCGTGGTCGAGGCCCTGGCCGCCGGACTGCCGGTGCTCTACGTGTCCTGCCCGGCGATCGAGGACCTGCCGCCCGGCGCCGCGCTCGGCGCGCGACGGGTGCAGGGCGGCGCCGAGTCGTTCGCCCGGGCGCTGGAGAAGGTCCGCGCCGAGGGCCCCCGGCCTCGTACGGCGCCCGAAGCCGCCCACCACTACTGCATCACCCGCAGCGCCGCCCAGCTCATGGACGTGTACGCGGCCGCGGTCTCCTGCACCTCTCTGGGAGTGAGTTCCTGATGACCGACCACCACACCGGACCCCACCGCCGGGCCGCCCGGCCCTCGGCCCTGACCCGGGCACGCGCCCTGCCGCCCTCGGCGCTCCTCGCGGCCGGCGCCCTGCTCGGCGGGCTGGCCGGCGGCACGTACGGCGTACTGACGCCGGCGACGTACACGGCGACCAGTTACGTCGTCGTCGTCCCGACCGAGAAGGGGGATCCGGCGGCGGCGCTCGGCTTCGCGCAGGCGTACGGCCGGGTGGCCACGCAGCTCGCGGTGCTCGGCGACGCCCAGGTGTGGGCGGGGGTGCCGGTCGGGACGCTCCAGGAGAGCGTGCGGACCGCGACCTCGCCGGACGCCCCGATGGTCTCCGTGACGGCCACCTCCTCGCGTCCGGACCTGGCCGCCGACATGGCGAACGCCGTCTCGCGCTCCCTGACCCGGCACGCCAACGACACCAAGAGCAGCACGAACGTGGAACTGCTGCAGTTCTCGCGTGCGGTGAAGCCGGCCGAGGCCTCGTCCGCGTCCCCCGCCCTGACGGGCCTGGTGGGTGCCGCCGCGGGCGGGCTGCTGGCCGGGCTCGCGCTGCTCGTGCGGCCCCGGCGGACCACCGACGACGCCGCGCGGGCCGCGTCCGTGCCGTCGCCGGCCGTCGCCGCCGACGCCCACGGACAGCTGTGAGCACCGAACGGGCGGGCCAGGTCACGGCCGAGGCGACCGACGGGCCGGCCCCGCCCACCGTCCCGGCCCCGGCGCCCACCCCGGAGGCCGCAGGCGGCGGTGCGGGCGCCGGCGTCCCGCTGGTCGCCGAACTCGTCACCGACGAGCGCGCGTTCGCCGCCCTGGGGGCAGCCTGGGAGCGGCTGCACCGGCGCTGCTCCGCGGCCACCCCGTTCCAGAGTCACGCCTGGCTGCACTCCTGGTGGCTCTCGTACGGCACGCCAAACGGACTGCGGCTCTTCGTGGTCCGGGAGGGCGGCGAACTGCGCGCCGTCGCCCCGCTGATGCGCGTACGGCGTCCGCTGCCGGTCCTGGTGCCGCTGGGTGGCGCGATCTCCGACTACGCGGACGTGCTGCTGGACGACGAGCACGCCGAACGGGCGGCGCGGGCGCTCGGCGAGGCGCTGGCGGCGGCGGCCCGTACCGCCCTGATCGACTTCCGGGAGGTGCGGCCGGGCGGCGCGGTGGAGCGGATCCACCAGCAGTGGGCCGGTCCACGGCGCAGCGTGCGGGACTCGGTCTGCATGGAGCTGCCCGCCCTGCCGATGGAGGAGTTGCTGGGCCGGCTGCCGGCCTCGCGTGCCCAGCGGGCGCGCGCCAAGCTGCGCAAGCTCGCCGCCCTCGGCATCGAGCACCGCGTCGTGGCGCCGGACGGGGTGGAGGCGGCGCTGCACAGGCTGCTGGAGCTGCACCGGCTGCAGTGGCAGGGCCGCAAGGTGACGTCGGAGCATCTGCGGCCCCGTTTCGTCGCCCACCTGGTGCGGTCGGTGAGCCGGATGGCGCGCTGCGGGGAGGCCCTCGTGACGGAGTTCGTGCTCGACGGCGCGGTCGTGGCGGTCGATCTCACGCTGCTGTCGCGGCGGCTGTCGGGCGGCTATCTGTACGGCTCGGATCCCCTGCTGCGGGAGCGTAAGGCGGACGTGGCGACGATGCTGCTGCAGGCCTCCGCGCAGGAGGCGGTCGACGGCGAGCGGCGCGTGCTGAGCCTGCTGCGGGGCGCCGAGTCGTACAAGTACCGCTGGCGGCCGGAGACGGTCGTCAACCGGCGGCTGCTGATGGCCCGGCGGCGTACGGCTCCGCTGCTGCTGGTGGTTCTCGCCCGCGTGGCCGTCCGGAGCCGGTGCAGGGATCTGGTGCACCGCTGGAGGGAGCGCGGTGGCGAGGGGTCCTGAACGACCCGTCGCCACCGGGGGGAGCGCCCGGCGGGCGCTCCCCCCGCGCGGGTCACCGGTTGCGCGACCACCAGTCGAAGCGGAGGCAGAGCTTGCCGCCGATCCAGTACTCGACCCAGTCGCCCAGTTCCACCGGCGAGCAGTTGGCCGGGCGTTCGGGGGTAGGGGTTGCCGGCGGCTTGGGCGTCGCCGGGGGTGTCTTCGTCGGCGGTGCGGTGGGCTCGGGAGTCGGATCGGTGCGGCCGGAGAGCACGGTGCGGTAGATCTCGGACGCCCTGGGGTTGTCGTCGCACTGCCACACGCCGTGCGGGCAGTAGTCGGTGACGGTGTTGTAGAGCGGCTTGTGCTCGTCCATCCAGGTGAGCATGCGCTTCATGTAGGTCGCGTTGTCACCGTTGCGGAAGAGCCCCCATTCGGGATACGAAATGGCCTTGCCGTGGGCCTTCGCGAAATCGACGTGCGCCTGCAGGCCGTACGGTTCTTTCACCTGTTCGTCGAATGACAGACCCTGCGGCTGGTCGTAGGCGTCCATGCCGATGATGTCGACCGTGTCGTCCCCCGGATAGCACTGCGTCCAGGGAATGGCGTCCCGGCCGCGGTTCGGAGTGAAGTCGAACCGGAATTTCTGGCCCGGCACCGAACGCATGGTCGTGACGATTCTGTTCCAGTACTTCTTCCACGCCTCCGGATCGGGACCGCAGCGATGGGTGTACGTGATGCCGTTCATCTCCCAGCCGAGCACGACGACGGTGTCCGGCACCTTCAGCGCGACCAGGCGCTCGGCCAGGGCGCGGAAGTGCCGGTCGTAGGCGCCGGACGCCCCCTCGCCCAGCAGTCGGCGGACCTCGGCGTCGGAGACGTGCCCCTCGTTGCGTTCCAGCATGGGGACGTTGAGGACCAGGAGCCGGTCGGCCTTCTCCCGGCGCCAGTCCGCCCAGGCGTCGAGGAAGCCGGGCGCGCCCTCGATGTTGCTCCAGCGGTCGCCCGGCAGGTACGTGTGGCCGACGCGGAGTTCGGTGCCGCCCAGCCACTCGCTGAGCCGGGCGATCCTGGCCACGCCCCGGGGGCCGTAGTCGAGGTAGGCGCCGAAGGCCGGGCGGGGAGCCCCGGGTCGCGGCTGCGGGGGTGCGGTCGTCCCGGTCGGCGGGGCCGCCGGAGGGGCGACCGGCGGGGTGACCGGCGGCGCGACCGGCGGGTCGGCGGGCGCGGGCAGGGTCACCGGGCCCGTGGCGGGGGGCGCGGGCACCGAGGCGGGCGTCGTCGGGGCGGGTGTCGCCGAGGCGGTTCCGGGTCCCGGGGGTTCGGCGGCCCCCAGGGCCCTCGCGCCCACGGCGTGTCCGGCTCCCGATGCCAGGGCGAGCGACGCGACGACCGCGGCCGCGACGAACGCCGACCGGCCGGCCCGGGGCCGTTGCTGCTGTGCGGCCATACCTGCTCCTCTCTCCACTCTTCTCCGCTGTTTCTCCGTCGAGCTGTGCCGTCATGCATTTCCGTTCACTGACACTCAGTCATATAAATGCCAATTCCGCCAACCGAGGTTCGGGCCTTCGAGTGCCCCGATCACCCGCACGGGTGAACTCATCAGAAGGAAATGTCCGTGTCCCTTCTCGACAGCCGCGTCCCCGCCGTACTTCTGCGGATCGACAGGAATCCCTTTCACCACGGCACACTGGGGGCCGTGCGCTCTCTCGGCCGGGCGGGCGTGGATGTGCATCTGGTCGCCGATGCCACCGGAAGTCCCGTACGCAGATCGCGATTTGTGAGCCGGCTGCACCCGCCGCCACCGCCCGGCGCGTCCCTGGCCGACATCGCCGCCGCACTGCACCGGGCGGCCGGCCGGATCGCGCGCCCCGCCGTCCTGATTCCCATGGACGACGCGAGCGCCGTCGCGGTGGGCCGTCTGCGCGAGGAGCTGACCCCGGACTATCTGCTGCCGCGGCAGTCCGCCTCGCTCGCCGAGCGCGTCGCCGACAAGGCGGAACTGGCCGCCGTCTGCGCCGGCATGGGCATCGCGCATCCGCGGACGCTGGTCCCGGACAGTCCGGCGCAGGCGGCCGCCGCGGCCTGGCGGCTGGGGATGCCGGTCGTGGCGAAGTGGAGCAGGCCCTGGCTGGTGCCCGCCGGGACGGGGCTGCGCAGCACGGTGGTGGTGCACTCGGCCCAGCAGGCGCAGACCCTGTATCTGCGGTCGGCGGAGGCGGGCAGTCCGCTGCTGCTCCAGGCGTATCTGCCACCCGGTCCCGACCGCGACTGGTTCTTCCATGGATACGCCGACCGGTCCGGCACGGTGCGGGCCGGGGGTACCGGCCGCAAGCTGCGCGCCCAGCCGCGGGGCGCCGGCCTGACCGCGGTCGGACGGTGGACGCCGAACCCGCAGGTGCAGGCGCTCGCCGAACGCGTCGCCGGGGAGCTGGGCTACCGGGGCATCTTCGACCTCGACTTCCGCCGGGACGGGGCGACCGGGCGCTGCCACCTGCTCGACTTCAATCCCCGGCCCGGCGCCCAGTTCCGCCTCTTCACGGACGCCTCGGGCCTCGATGTCGTACGCGCCCTGCACCTGGACCTGACACACCGTGAACTGCCGGACAGGGCACCGCGGCCGGGGAGGACGTTCGTGGCGGAGAACTACGCCCCGCTGACCGCTCTGGGTGCGCCGTCCACCGGACGGGAGCTGGCCTGGCACGCGCGCGACGACCTCGCCCCCGGCTTCGCGCTGTGGGCCCTGTGGGGCCGCCATGTGTCGGCGCGCCTGCTGGACCGCGCCCGGCCCCCGGCTCCCGTTCCGCCGGTCCCGCGGGTCGGCCGGCAGCGGGACCGGCCGACCGATGCCGTGCGGCCGGTGCACGACGGCGCGCACGGACCGGCCGACGACGAGAGGGCGGGCAGTCGCTGATGTACGACCTGCTGGTGGTGGGGGCCGGTCCCTACGGCCTGTCCATCGCCTCCCACGCCGCGGCCGCCGGGCTGAGCCTGCGCGTCCTCGGCAGGCCCATGGCGTCCTGGCGGGACCACATGCCCCGCGGCATGTTCCTCAAGTCGGAGCCCTGGGCGTCGAACCTGTCCGATCCCGGGGGCAGGCTGCGCCTCGACGCGTACTGCGCCGGGCGAGGGGTCGGCGCCCGGCACGGGGAGCCGATCCCGGTCGAGATGTTCGCCTCGTACGGTCTGTGGTTCGCCCGCCGTGCCGTGCCCGACGTCGACGAGCGCACGGTCACCCGGATCGCCGTTGTCCCCGGGGGCTTCGAGGCGGTCACCGAGGACGGCGAGGTGCTGCGGGCGCGGACGGTGGCCCTCGCGGTGGGCGTCCTGCCGTTCGTGGAGATTCCCGCGGCGCTGCGCGGGCTGGACCCGGCGCACGTCTCGCACAGCAGCCACCACGGCGACCTCGCCCGCTTCCGCGACGGCGACGTCACGGTGGTCGGCGGCGGCCAGGCGGCCCTGGAGACGGCGGCGCTCCTCGCGGAACAGGGGACCCGGGTACGGGTGCTGGCCCGCGCGGGCCGGCTGCGCTGGAACGACGTGCCGCCGCCCTGGGACCGCCCGTGGCGGCAGTCGCTGCGGGCACCGCACAGCGGTCTCGGCTGCGGCTGGCGCAACTGGTTCTACGCCGAACGCCCGGGGCTCTTCCGCCGCCTCCCGGCGGCCGCCCGGGCCCGCGTCGCGGCGACGGCCCTCGGCCCGGCGGGCGCCTGGTGGGTGCGCGACCGGGTGGAGCCGGTCGTGGAGGTGCTGCTGGGACACGAGGTGGCCGCGGCTCACGGCATCCGGGACGGCGTCCGTCTGGAGACGGTGAACCGGGCGGGTGAGCTGACCTTCCTGGACACCGAGCACGTCATCGCGGCGACCGGCTTCCGGGCGAGCAGCGAGCGGCTCGGGCTGCTGGCGGACGACGTCCGCGCGGGGCTGCGGACGGTGGCGGACGGCTCCCCTCACCTGGGGCGGGACTTCGAGTCCTCCGTCCCCGGCCTCTTCATGGCCGGCCTGGTGACGGCGGCCGGCTTCGGCCCGGCGATGCGCTTCGTGCACGGCGCCACGTTCACGGCGGACACGCTGGTGCGCGGGGTGCGGCGGCGGCTGCACACGGGACTGCCGGAGGGGCGGGTCCCGGCGCCCGCGCTCCGGTCCGCGTCCTCGGCCTCGTCCCCGGACGGGGCGTTGGACGCGGCGGGGCACTGAGCGGGACTCGGGTGCCGGGCGGGCGTCGTCCGGCACCCGGGAACGCTACCGACGGGACGCGGCCCGGCTGCGGCGGTACAGCACGGCCCCGGCGATCAGCAGCGCGGCACTGGCGGCCGCCGCGGAGCGCACGTCCTCGCCGCCGGTGCGGGCCAGCATGGACGACGCCCCGGTGGTCGAGTCGACCGGTCCGGCCGGCGGCAGTGCCCTGGTCTCCACGGGCGAGGTGATCGGCGGGATCCGGGACGGTGTGTCCGGCCGCACACCGGGGGGCGTGCGCACGGTGGGCGGCTGCTGGTGCGGCGGGGTGCCGTGGCCGTGCGGGGTCTCACCGCAGGAGTTTCCGAACACCGGGTTCAGCAGACCGATCACGTCGGCCGTGTTGCCGCACACGTTCACGGGCACGTCCACCGGTGCCTCGGCGTGGTTGCCGCTGCCGACGCCGGGCGAGCCCTGGGTGCCGCCGTGCGCCGAGGATCCGGAGTGACCGTGGCCGCCCGAAGGACCGTGCGAGCCGGTCTCGTCGCCGTACCCGTGTCCGCCGCCGTGGTGGCCGGAGCCGTGGTGCGCGCTCTGCCCGCCGTGGTGGGAGGACTGGTGGGGCACCCCGTGCGGTCCGCGGGTTCCGTGCGATCCGCGCGACTCGTGCGACTCGTGCGAAGCGGAGCCAGCGGCACAGGAGTTGCCGAAGGACGGGTTCAGCGCGCCCACCACGTCGACGGAGTTGCCGCAGGCGTTGACCGGCACGTCCACCGGTACCGCCACGTTGTTGCCCGACCCCACACCGGGCGAGCCGGCCGCGGCCCCGCCCGCCTGGGAGTCGGCGAACGCGGGGTTGCCGTACATGGACAGGATGCCCGTCGCAGCCGCGGCCACGACCATTCCCCTGCTCAGGGTCTGTCGCATACTCGTTGTCCTTCTGCTGGTAGAAAGTGGGAAAGCCGGCCTTGGAACCGTGTAGGTCGTCCAAGGCCGGCGTGACCGTGCCGAGCGGCTAGTGCGCTTCGACGTCAGTCGTTGACGCAGGCGTTGCCGAACGCGGGGTTCAGCAGGCCGATCACGTTGACCGTGTTGCCGCACACGTTGACCGGAACGTGAACGGGAACCTGGACCACGTTGCCCGAGAGGACACCCGGGGAACCCACAGCGGCGCCCTGGGCACCGGAGTCGGCGAAGGCCGGGGCACCCATGCCCAGAGCCATGAGGGCACCAGCGAGGACGGCGGCACTCTTCTTGTAGTTCACGTGCTTTCCCTTCTCTGCGGTCATGCCCCTGTGACGGCCGAAACCGAGCGAGCACATTCGGTACGGCTCGCAGCACGACCTGCATGCGGTAAACGAGGGGCGGAGGTCCGAAGAAACTACGGAACGAAAGCCGCTTGATAATTCACTCGAACGCCCCGCACGAAAACCGGCTGGGCCGGTGGAATACACGTGGGCAAAAGCCCGGGCGGCCCGCACGGAAATCCGCGGGCAACCCGGGCTGCACCGGGAGCGTCTCAGCCTTCGCCGTTGGCGGACAGGACGGAGAGGTCCTCGAGGACGTGCGACAGGGCGCCGTCCCGCTTGGCCTGCGTCGAGTTGTCGTCGCACTGCTGAGCCAGATCGTCCGAGAGGATCGGGACGTCCTGGATCGGGACGAGGTTGATGACCGCGACGTTGATGTCCTCCAGGCCGACACACGGCTTGTTCAGCGTGCCCTCGACCAGCGACAGCTGCGGGCTCATGTCACCCTTGGTCGCCGAGTTGCCGAAAGCCGACGTCGCGCCGTTGCCGTTGGCAACAGACGGTCCGGCGTCGTCACCGATGGCAAGGGCCTGGGGAGCAGCCGCCACCGTCATACCGATCACAGAAGCGGCGGCCGCCGCGGCGACCATAGCCTTCTTGAGCACTTCGTGTTCCTTTCCTTCGTAGCGACGCACTGTCGTACTGCCTCATCAACCCGGCCGTTGAGGATTAGTTGCGGGGGTTCACCCGGTTGGCCGCCACGAGTTCGCGACAGTGACCTGAAATCAAGGGTTTCCGCGGGGCGGAGGTCATCGCCGGGTATCCGCCGGGTGGGTGAACGGGAGAAACCATCCTTGCCAAACGGAGTTGGTCATGGCGCTCCGGTGGACGGGGTTTCTTCAGAAGGGACTGGCCAGTGATCAAGAAGGTTATTGCCGCTGCGGCGATCGCCGCCTCCGTCGTGGGTGCCTCCGCTGCCGCGGCTCCGGCGGCCATGGCGATCGGCGACGACAACGGGCCGGCCATCGCGAACGGCAACGCGGCGATGCAGAGCTTCGGCAACTCGGCCACGTACGGCAACATGAGCCCGCAGATGGCGCTCATCCAGGGCTCCTTCAACAAGCCCTGCATCGGCCTGAACGACATCAACGTTCCGGTCGTCAACCTCATCCCGATCCAGGACGTCCCGATCCTCTCGGACGACCTGAACCAGCAGTGCACGGAGAACTCCACGCAGACCAAGCGCGACGGGGCGCTGGCGCACCTGCTGGAGGACGTGTCGATCCTTTCCGCCAACGGCGAGGACTGACACCCGCGGGAGTGCGAAGGGCGGGGCCACCGATCACTCGGTGGCCCCGCCCCTTTCGTCGTGTCGGCGCTCCTGCCGGTACAGCGCCTCGATCTCGTCGGCGTACGCCGCCACCGCCGCGTGGCGCCGGACCTTCAGGGACGGGGTCAGCAGGCCGTTCTCCTCCGTGAACTCGCCTGCCACCAGGCGGAAGGCGCGGATGGACTCGGCCCGGGACACGGCCTCGTTGGCGTGGTCCACGGCCTTCTGGACGTCGGCGCGCAACCGGGGGTCGGCGACCAGGCCGGACAGCGGGGTGTCGGCGGGCAGGTGCCGGACGGCGAGCCAGTGGGCGAGGGATTCCTCGTCCAGGGTGATCAGGGCGGCGACGTACGGGCGGTTGTCGCCGACGACGAGGCACTGGCCGACGGGCGGGCGGCTGCGCAGGCGGTCCTCCAGGACGGCCGGGGAGACGTTCTTGCCGCCGGAGGTGACGAGGATGTCCTTCTTGCGGCCGGTGATGGCGAGGTAGCCGTCCTCGTCCAGGGCGCCGAGGTCGCCGGTGGCGAACCAGCCGTCGTCCAGGACGTCCTCGGTGGCGGCCGGGTTGTTCCAGTAGCCGCCGAAGACGACTCCCCCCTGGATGAGGACCTCGCCGTCGTCGGCGATACGGACGGCGGTGCCGGGGACCGGGAGGCCGACCGTGCCGGGGCGGGGGTCCAGCGGCGGGACGATGGTCGCCGCGGCGGTCGTCTCGGTGAGGCCGTAGCCCTCGTAGACGACGATTCCCGCGGCGTAGAAGAAGAGGTTCAGGTTGCGGTCGAGGGGGGAGCCGCCGCTGATGGCGTAGCGCAGCCGGCCGCCGAGCTCCTTGCGCACCCGGCGGTACACCAGCAGGTCGTACAGGGCCCACGCGGCCCGGAGGCCGGGGCCCGGCCCGCTGCCGCGGCCGAGGAAGGCGTTCAGGTGGGCCTCGCCGAAGCGGACCGCGATGCGGTCGGCCCGGTCGAAGGAGGCGCCGCGGCCGATCTTCTCGGCGGTCGCGCGGGCGGTGTCGTGGATCTTCTCGAAGAGGTAGGGCACGCCGACGAGGAAGGTGGGCCGGAACTCCCTCAGGGCGGGCCGGAGTTCGTCGGGCTTGATGCTGGGGCAGTGGCCGAGCTCGATGCGGGCCATCAGGCAGGCGATCTGCAGGGAGCGGCCCAGGATGTGGGCGAGGGGCAGGAAGAGCAGCGTCGAGGCGGCCTGTCCGGTGACCTCCTTGAAGAGGGGATGCAGCAGCTCGACCGTGTTCGCGGCCTCCGCGTGCAGGTTGGCGTGCGTGAGGACGCAGCCCTTGGGCCGTCCGGTGGTGCCTGAGGTGTAGCAGAGGGTGGCGACGGTGCCGGGGGTGAGGGCGGCACGGCGCTTGGTGACCTCTTCGTCGGGGACGCCCCGGCCCGCCGCGGCGAGTTCGGTGAGGGCGTCCGCGTCGAGCCGCCACACGCGCGGCGGTGCCGGGTGCCCGGCGGTGGCGGCGGCCACGGCCCGCGCGTTCTCGGCGGTCTCGGTGACGACGAAGCGGGCGCCCGAGTCCCGTACGATCCAGTCGATCTGCTCCGGGGACGAGGTCGCGTAGACGGGGACGCTCTGGCCGCCGGCCGCCCAGACGGCGAAGTCCAGCACGGTCCACTCGTAGCGGGTGCGGGACATCACCGCGACCCGGCCGCCCGGTTCGAGTCCCGCCGCGATCAACCCCTTCGCGGTGCGGGTGACTTCGCGGGCGAAGGCCGCCGCGGTGACCGGATGCCAGGTTCCGCCCTCCTTGCGGCGGAGCACCACGGCGTCGGGTGCCTCGGCGGCGTTGGTGTACGGCAGGTCGGCGGTGCTGCCGGTGACGGCCGCCGGTGCCAGGAGGGCGGCGCGCGCCTCGCGGACCGTGCCGGTCGCGTCCCGGACCAGCTCGATCCTGCTGCGGCCCCCGAGATCGGTGCGCCGTTTCGCCCTCTTCAAGTCCTTGCGTACGCCCATGGTGGCTCCCGGTCGCTGCTCGTGCGGAGGTGCGGGTGCGAAGTGCGGAGTGCTCGACGTCTTCTTACTCCAGAGTCAACTTACTCATGCGTAACAGAAATTCAATGGGTTGCGCACGGGCCGTCGCCGGTGCGGGGCCGGCCGGCGTCCGCCCCTCCGATGGGCTCACCCCCTTTGCGCCAATGGGAGTTGTGCGGCCCCGGGATGCTTGTCCGGCGGTCGATTGGGTCCGAGGCTGGCGGTTCCTGTTGTCCTAGGGCGGAGCCGCAGCGTGAGTGCAGACCGACCGACCACCGACCGCCCGAGCCGCCGCACCGTGCTGTTCGCGGGCGGCGCCCTCGTGGGCTGGAACGCCCTCATCGCGCAGAAGCAGGCGTTCGCGGCCTCCGCGACCGGGGCGGAGTGGGACGCGAGACCGGGCGTCTTCCAGATCGGCCGCGAGGCGGCGCGTGCCCGTCTCGTGCCGTACGCGAACGCCGGTGACGCGCTGCGCGGGAGGTTCACCGAGTCGCCGTACCACCGTTCGCTGAACGGCACTTGGCGCTTCCGCTGGTCGAGGAACCCCGACCGGCGGCCCGTCGGCTTCGAGGCGCCCGGCTTCGACGACGGGGGCTGGGACCGCATCCCCGTCCCGTCGAACTGGGAGATCGAGGGGTATCCGGAGCCGATCTACCTCAACGTCAGATACCCGTGGGTCGGCTACGAGACCCCCGCACCGCCGCAGGTGCCGCACGACTTCAACCCGGTCGGCTCCTACCGCCGTACGTTCACCGTGCCCGGGGACTGGTCCGGGCGGCGCACGCTGATCTCCTTCCAGGGCGTGAAGTCGGCGTTCTTCGTGTGGGTCAACGGCGAGCGCGTGGGCTACAGCGAGGACAGCTACACCCCCGCCGAGTTCGACATCACGCGTCATCTGCGGCCGGGCCGCAACACGCTGGCCGTCGAGGTCTACCGCTGGTCCGACGGCAGCTGGCTGGAGGACCAGGACATGATCGACCTGTCCGGGATCTTCCGGGACGTGTACCTGTACTCGATCCCGCCGGTGCACGTGCAGGACCTGTTCGTGCGGACGGCGCTGGACCCGGCGTACCGGGACGCCGTCCTCACGGTCGAGGTCGCCGTCCGCGACCGGAGCGGCGGGCGGCCGGACGGGTACCGGGTCACGGCGGAGCTGTTCGACGCGGGCGGGCGGCGGGTGCCGGTCCGGGGGCTCGACGGGGAGGTGTCGTTCGGCGACGGCGGCGACGCGGACGTCGGGCTGCGGGCGGAGGTCCGGGCGCCCGCGCTGTGGTCGGCCGAGGCACCGCACCTGTACACGCTGGTCGTCTCCCTCGCCGACGCGTCCGGCCGGGTGGTCGACGTGCACGGCACCCGGGTGGGCTTCCGGGAAGTCGGTTACGGGCCGGGACGGTTCACGCTCAACGGCAGACCGCTGATGTTCCGCGGCACCAACCGCCACGAGACGGACCCCGACCGCGGGCAGGCCGTCGGCGAGGCGCGGATGCTCCAGGACATCCGCCTGATGAAGCAGCACAACATCAACGCGGTCCGCACCTCGCACTACCCGAACCACCCCCGGTGGATGGAGCTGTGCGACGAGTACGGCCTGTACGTGATCGACGAGACCAACCTGGAGACGCACGGGGTGCGGGACACCGTGCCGGGCTCGCTGCCCGAGTGGACCGACGCCTGCGTGGACCGGCTGCGCTCGCTCGTGGAGCGCGACAAGAACCACGCCTGCGTGGTCGTCTGGTCGCTCGGCAACGAGGCAGGGCAGGGGTCCAACTTCCAGGTCATGGCCGACTGGGTGCACGGCAGGGACGCCTCGCGCCCCGTCCACTACGAGGGCATGAACTCCGTCGCCGACCTGCACAGCGAGATGTACACCAGCCCGGCGGGCGTGGAGGCGTACGGCAGGTCGGGGAACCCCAAGCCGTTCATGCTGTGCGAGTACACGCACTCCATGGGCAACAGCGGCGGCAACCTCCGGGAGTACTGGGACGTCTTCGAGCGGCACCCGAACCTGCACGGCGCGTTCGTGTGGGACTGGGCGGACCAGGCCATCCGGCTGCCGGTGCCCGGCGACGCCCGGCGCACCTACCTGTCGTACGGCGGCGACTGGCATCCGGGCCACCCGACCGACAAGAACTTCTGCTGCAACGGGCTGGTGGCGGCGGACCGTTCGGTCCACCCGGGACTGATCGAGGCGAAGAAGTGCTACCAGCCGGTGGGGATCACGGCGGGCGACCTGTCCGCCGGGACCGTGAAGGTGCGCAACAAGCATCTGTTCAGCGGTCTCGACGCGTACGAGCTGCGGTGGTCCGTCAGCTGCGACGGCACCCCGGTGCAGCACGGCACACTCGCCGCGCCCGGGATCGCGCCTGGGTCCGAGGGCACCGTCCGCATCCCGTTCCGGAAGCCGACGCAGCCGAAGCCGGGGGCCGAGTACTTCCTCGACCTCTCCTTCGTCCTGCGGGCGGGAACGCGCTGGGCCGACGCCGGGCACGAGGTGGCCCGGGAACAGCTGGCGCTGGACTGGCACGCGCCCGCGCGGCCGGCGGCGGCCCCGCGCGGCGTCCTCACCCTGGCGGAGACCGGCACCGAGATCACCGTGACCGGACGGGACGTGGAAGTGGTGCTCTCGAAGGCGTCCGGGACGCTCTCCGCGTACACCTGGCGGGGCCGGCCGCTGCTGGTCGAGGGACCCGTGCCGAACTTCTGGCGCGGGCCCACCGACAACGACATCGGCCGCAGGTTCCCGACCACGGCGCGGACCTGGCGGGAGGCGGGATCCCGGCGGACGGTCACTTCGGTGAAGGCCGGCCGGCCCTCGTCCGGCGAGGTCGTCGTCGAGGTCGGCTGCACGCTGCCCACCTCGCCCGGGGCGTCCGCCTGGCACACCGTGTTCACCGTGCGCGGCGACGGCGAGGTGCGGGTCAGGCACACCCTCGACGCCGCGGCCGGGCTGCCGGACCTGCCGATGGTGGGCGCCCTGCTGACCGTCCCGGCAGGCTTCGAGCGGCTCGAATGGTTCGGCCGGGGTCCGCACGAGAACTACCAGGACCGCAAGGCCGCCGCGTTCGTGGGCCGTCACCGCTCCACGGTCGACGCGCAGCCGGCGCCGTACGTCCGCCCCCAGCAGACGGGCAACATGACGGACGTACGCCGGCTGACGCTGACCGACCGTGCCGGGGACGGCCTCGGCGTCGTCGCGGACCCGGCGGACGGCGAACCGCTGCTGGAGACCAGCGCCCTGCACCACTCCCCCTTCGACCTCGACGGGCCCCGGCATCCCCACGAGCTGAAGCGGCGGGACGAGACCGTACTCCTGGTCAACCACCGGCAGATGGGTGTCGGCGGCATCAACTCCTGGGGTGCGGCGCCGCTCGCGGAGTACCTGCTGCGCTCCGGGCGGTCGTACACGTACGCCTACCGGTTGCGGCCCGTCCGGGCCGGACACCGACCGGGTCCGGCGGCCACCCTCTAGGCGCGGAGCCGGTCGGCCCGGTGGATCGCGTCGGCCAGCAGGCGTACCGCGCGGTCCTCGGAGGCGGTCGCGAGCCGGTCGGCGCGGTCGGCGAGGCCGCCGAGCGAGGGCCGGGCCGGCAGCGTGCCCCGGCCGTCGCCCCGGCGGAGGTCGTCGGCGAAATACGCGGCCACCGCCGACACCTGGAGTCCCTGCGACGCCCGCCACAGGTCGTCGCCGAGAGCGGCGGCCTCCAGCCGGCCCGACTCCTCGTGCGGGGTGCGGTCGCGGGGGTCGAGCCAGCGGACGCTCGCGGTGGCGAGGTGGCCCGAGGCGCCGGGCCGGGTCCGGACGGCGTACAGGGCGGTGACGGTGTGGCCGGGGCCGACCTCGCCGCCGTCCACGCGGTCGTCGCGGAAGTCCTCGTCGGCGACCTGGCGGTTGTCGTAGCCGATGAGCCGGAACGACTCGACCGTCGAGGGGTCGAAGGCGACCTGTGCCTTGGCGTCGCGGGCCGTGAGGTCGATGTTCCTCGGGAGTTCCTCGCAGAAGACGGTCCGGGCCTCCTCGTCGTTCGAGACGTACGTGGTGTGGCCGTCGCCCTTGTCGGCGAGGCGCTCCATGAGGGCGTCCCCGTAGTCGCTGCCGACCCCGACGCCGAAGAGGGTGATGCCGTGCTCGCGGCGGGCGTCCGCGATGCGCTCCAGGATGCTGTCCGCGTCGGTGTCGCCGGTGTTGGCGAGTGCGTCGGAGAGCAGGACGACCCGGTTGGTGGCGCCCTCGCGCAGACCGTGCACGGCGGTGTCGTACCCGGCGCGGACTCCCTCGCCCAGATTCGTCGAGGACTGCGGCTCCAGGCGGCGGATCGCGGCGTGGACGCGACCGCGGTGACCGCCCAGCCGGGTCATGGGCAGGACCGTCTCGGCCTCGTCGCTGAAGGCGACCAGGGCGACCGCGTCGTCGTCGCGCAGCCGGTCCGTCATCACCCCGAGGGAGTCCCGGGCCAGGTCCAGCCGGCCCGGTTCGGCCATGGAGCCGGAGACGTCGACGACGAAGGTGAGGGCGGCGGGCGGGCGTTCGCCCTCGTCCCGCGCCGCCCGGGTGGCCAGGCCGACGCGGACGAGCGACCAGTCCTCCGCCTCCGTGCGGGCGCCGTCGACGGTGACCGAGAAGCCGTTGCCGCCGGGGCGTTCGTAGCCCTGGCGGAAGCTGTTGACGAACTCCTCGGGGCGGACGGTCGACGGGTCGGGCAGCCGACCGTCGGCGAGGGTGCGGCGGGCATAACCGTACGAGGCGGTGTCCACGTCCAGGGCGAACGTGGAGAGGTGGTCGGGAGAGGGGGCGAACTCCCGGTCGGCGTCGCCCGTCTCCTCCCCGCGCTGTTCGCCCGGCGCGCCGCCCCCGCTCGGTGCGGGGGCCGGCCACCGGTCGGTGGCGCCTCCCCGGGAGCTTCCGGAGCCGTCCGACGAGGTGTGCCCGTCGCCTCCGGCGCAGCCGGTGAGCAGCAGCCCGCCCGCGAGCGTCAGCGCCAGCAGTCCTCCGCGCAGTCGCCGTGCATGGTCCATCCCCATCCGTGCCCCCTCGGTGAGCGGCCTGTCCTGGCCGACGTCTGTGACTGTGACGTCCGAGAGGGCCGAGATGTGCGCCACGGGGCGTTGCGGATGGATTGCGAACCGGCCACGACGCGGGGCGCCGAGACCGGTAGGTGATCCTCCCGAGACCTACGACACGATGTCCTTGCGCCGGAACCCGCGGAAGGCCAGGGCGAACAGCACGAGCGCGTACGTCACGGAGACCGCCGCGCCCTGGATCATGCCGCCCCATTCCAGGTTCGGCTGAACGGCGTCGGCCCAGGCGAACTGCCAGTGCGCGGGCAGGAAGTGGCGCCAGTCGCCGAGGGCGGTCACCGCGTCGAGCACATTGCCGACGATCGTCAGTCCGACCGCGCCGCCGACCGCGCCGAGCGGGGCGTCCGTCCTGGTCGACAGCCAGAACGCGAGTCCGGCGGTGACCAGTTGGGACACGAAGACGTACGCCACCGCGATGAGCAGGCGCTGGGCCGCGGTGCCGGTGGGCAGCTCGCCCCCCGTCGGGATCTCCAGGGGGCCCCAGCCGTAGGCCGCGGTGCCCACCACCAGGGCCACGACCGGCAGCAGCACCATGGCGGCCAGGCTGAGACCGAGCGCGACGGTGAGCTTGGACCACAGCAGCCGGGTCCTGGGGACGGGTGCCGCCAGCAGATACCGCAGCGAGGACCAGCTCGCCTCGGAGGCGATCGTGTCCCCGCAGAACAGCGCCACCGGGATCACCAGCAGGAAACCGGCGGAGACGAACAGGTTCACCGCGGCGAAGTTCGCGCCGGACGCGGTGGCCGTGTCCATCAGCGTCACCCGGCCGTTGCGCGCGCCCGGTTCACCGCCGATCGCGAAGGCGACGACGAGGACGAAGGGCAGCAGCGCGAGCACGGCTCCCATGACCAGCGTGCGGCGCCGCTTCAGCTGCCGCACGAGCTCCACCCGCAGCGGCAGGGTCCGCCGCGCGCGGTAGCCGTCGGCCGTCTCGGTCCGCTCGACGAGGGTGCTCACGCGGAGCCTCCGATCAGGGTGAGGAAGGCGTCTTCGAGACGGCGGTTGGGGCCGACCGACCGCACCGGTACGTCGAGCCGGACGAGCTCCACGACCAGGCGCTCGGCGCTGCCCTGCGGGCCGAGACGGACCAGGAGGCCCTCGTCGGTGACCACGGCCGAGGTCACGCCGGGCAGCGCGCCGACCTTCTCGGCGAGCGGCTCGGCCACGGGTGAGCCGGTGCCGACGAGGAGGGTGTCGCCGGAGCCGATGATCTCGCTCACCGGGCCGGCCTGCACCAGCCGGCCGCGGTCCATGACCACCAGGTGGGTGCAGGTCTGTTCGACCTCGGCCAGGAGATGGCTGGAGACGATGACGGTACGGCCGGCGGCCGCGTAGCGGATCATGACGTCGCGCATCTCGCGGATCTGGGGCGGGTCGAGGCCGTTCGTCGGCTCGTCCAGGATCAGCAGGTCCGGAAGGCCCAGCATGGCCTGGGCGATGGCCAGGCGCTGGCGCATGCCCTGGGAGTACGTGCGCACCGCGCGGGCCAGTGCGTCGCCGAGGCCGGCGATCTCCAGGGCCTCGTCCAGGTGGGAGTCCTCGGGCGGGCGTCCGGTGGCCTGCCAGTACAGCTCCAGGTTCTCGCGGCCCGAGAGGTGCGGGAGGAAGCCGGCGCCCTCGACGAAGGCACCTACCCGGGAGAGGACGGGAGCGCCGGGGCGGATCGCGTGCCCGAAGACCCGGATCTCGCCGTCGTCGGGACCGATCAGGCCCATCAGCATGCGCAGGGTGGTCGTCTTGCCCGCGCCGTTCGGTCCGAGCAGGCCGAGGATCTGGCCCTTGTCGACGCGGAAGGACAGGTCCCGTACCGCGTACCGGTCCGCCGACTTCGCGTACCGCTTGCTCAGGTCCGTGATCTGCAGCGGCACCTCGGCCAGCTCCGGGTCGGGCGGACCGGCGGCGGTGCGGCGGCGGCCGGTCACCAGCAGGGCGAGCGCCACCAGGGCGCCGGCCGCGGGCAGCCACCACACCCAGGCGGGAAGCGGCGCGGCCGCGGTCCGCACGCCGGGCGCGGTCGGGACCTGGAGGTCGCCCTTCAGCGCCACCCGGTAGGTGGCGGGGGTGGTCGGCGACGCGTAGCCGAGGTCCGTCGAGGCGAGGACCAGACGCAGCCGGTGCCCCTTGCGCATCTCGTGGTCGACGGCGGGCAGGGTCAGCCGGACGTCCTTGCCGGCCTTGGCGCCCTCGACCCGGACGGGTGCCACCAGCTGGGCGGGCAGCGCCGGCCGGGAGCCGCCCGGGCCGACGTCGTACACCTTCCCGAAGAGGACCGCGTCGTCGGAGGTCGACGTCACGTGCACGGTCGCCGTCGGCGATCCGGTGATCTGGAGGTCCCTGGTGAGGGGGGCGGAGGTGAACTGGGCGAACTGGCCCGGGAAGTCGATCGCCGGCCCGACGCCGAGGGAGGACAGCTGGGAGAGCCCGCCGGAGTCGCCGAGGCCGGGGAGGGCCGAGATGGCGGGCGGGCTGGCCCCGGCGGGATTGCGCACGCTCTGTTCGCGGCCGCTCAGCGCGACGGCGCGCCGCCCGCCCTCCAGACCGGGATAGGTGTCCGCGCTCGCGCCCCGCAACTGCGCGGCGCCGTCGGTGGAGTCGACGCCGCCGGTGCGGGTGACCCGGAAGGCGGGGCCGGTGTCGGCCGTCCCGTCGTCCTTGAGATAGCGGTCGAACCACGCGCCGACGCGGGCCCGGACCCGGTCGGTCTCCATGTCGCCGCCGTCATGGCCGCCGGAGATCCAGTCGACGTCGACCGGCGCGCCGTTGGCCCGGATCGCCCGGGCCGTGGCGTCGGCCTGGCCGAGCGGGAACAGCGAGTCGGTCTGGCCCTGCACCAGGAGCGTGGGCACCTTGATGCGGTCGCCGACGGCGGACGGGGACCGGGCGTCGAGCAGGGCGCGGGCCCTGGCGTCCGGCTTCCCGGCCTCGGCGACCCGGTTGTACATGGCGCACAGCTGCGCCTCGAAGCGCTCGCAGCCGCCGCCCGAGTTGATGAAGAGGCCGGCCCACAGCTTCTTGAGGACCCCGTTCGGGAAGAGGGCGTCCGCCAGGTTCCAGTAGGTGATCTCCGGGGCGATCGCGTCGACCCGCCGGTCGTACCCGGCGGTCAGCAGCGAGACCGCTCCGCCGTAGGAGGCGCCGCTCAGGCCCACCCGCGGGTCGCCCTTCGCGTCCAGCTCGACCTCGGGGCGCTCGGCCAGCCAGTCGATGAGCCGGGAGGCGTCGGCGACCTCGCCCTTGGGGTCGTTCAGGCCGATCCTGCCGGTGGAGCCGCCGAAGCCGCGCGCCGACCAGGTCAGTACCGCGTACCCGTCGCGGGCGAGCTGCTCCGCCTGCTCCCGCACGTCGGCCTTGCTGCCGCCGAAGCCGTGGGCCAGCAGCACGGCGGGGCGGCGGCCCGGCCCGGCGGTGAAGTAGGACGTGTTGATCTTCACCCCGTCGCCCATGGACATGGCTCTGTCGGCGCGGTGCACGGGCGGGGCCTCGTCCGAGGCGGCGGCCGTCCACGTGCCGGCACCGGCGAGCACGACGACGGCGGCCGCCGCAGCGGCCCACCGTCGCGGCCCCCGCAGTGCGGGCCCGCGCAGTCGGGGCAGTCGAAGATCCATGCGTCAACCGTAAGGGCCGCCGCGGACAACCGATGCAGCCACCGGGTGGAAGCGCTGCCCCTCCCCGGGGAGTACAGTCCCGCCCCCGCGTACCGCACCCGTGGTACGAACACCCCATGGAGATTCGCCGCGCCGCCACCGTCGGGGAACTGACCGCCGCCGAGTACCTGTTCGACCGTCCCGTGCGCACCGAGTGGGCGCGAAGGTTCCTGGAGGCCGAGGGCCACCACCTGTTCCTGGCGTACGAAGCGGGGGAGCCCGTCGGCTTCGTCAGCGGCGTGGAGACGGTGCACCCCGACAAGGGCACCGAGATGTTCCTGTACGAGCTGGCGGTCGCCGAGCCCTACCGGCGGCGCGGGGCCGGGCGGGCGCTGACCCGGACGCTCGCCGCGCTCGCCCGTGAACGCGGCTGCTACGGGATGTGGGTCGGCGTGGACACCGGTAACGACGTCGCCCTCGCCACCTACCGCAGCGCGGGTGGCAAGGACGACGGTTCGTGCACGGTGGTGGTGTGGGACTTCGCCTAGACGCCGACGCCCCTCGGGCTCACGCCTGCCCGTCCTCCGGGATCGACACCAGCCAGCGGGTGTCCCGGCGCGGGCGGAGGTAGAAGGCCCAGTACAGGGTGGCGACGGCGGTGATGCCGCCGGTCCACAGCAGGTAGCCGGTCTCCTGCCGGCTGAGGATGTAGGCGAGGACGCCGATCAGCAGGACCGGGACGGCGGGCCACAGCGGCATGCGCCAGGCGGAGGTGTGGGCGTGCGCCCCGCGCCGGGCGAGCAGGGCGGCCACCGCGACCAGCAGGTACATGCCGGTGACGGAGACGCCGGTGACGCCGTAGAGCGTGTCGAGGTTCACGAAGCACAGGAGGGCGCCGGGGACGCCGACGAGCAGGGTGGCGACCCACGGGGAGCCGAAGCGGCCGAGGCGGGACAGGCCCCGGTTGACGGGCTCGGGCCAGGCCTTGTCGCGGGCGGAGGCGAACAGGACGCGGGAGTTCTGGATGACCATGACGATGCCCGCGTTGATGATCGCGAGGGCCACGCAGAGGCTGACGAAGGTGCCGACGGCGGAGTTCGACCAGGCGGTGACCATGGTGCTGATGTCGCCGCCGGTGAGGGCCGCGAGGTCCGGGGCACCCATGGTGATCGCGACGACCGGCACCAGGATGATCACCGAGGAGATGGCGAGGGTGGCGAGGACGGTGCGGGCGACGTTGCGGCGCGGGTTCTCCAGCTCCTCGGAGAGGTAGACCGCGGTCGAGAAGCCCTGGGTGACGAAGAGGGCGATGGCGAGCCCGGAGACGATCAGCATCGCCGTGACGGTGTCCGTGTGGCCGCCGGCGTCCGCGACCTGCAGGGAGACCAGGCTGCCCGGACCGCGCTCGCCGTGTGCGAAGCCGAGGACCGCCACGACGGCCGCCGCGATCACCTCGAGGACCAGGAAGACGCCGGTGATCCAGGCGTTGGCGCGCAGGTCGAGCAGGCCGGCGAGGGTGGCGAGCAGCATGACGGCGGCGCCCGCGTAGGACGGGTCGAGGTGCACGATCGGCGCGAGGTAGTCCGCGGTGCCCATGGCGATCACGGGCGGCACGATCATGACGACCAGCAGGGAGAGCACGAAGACGAGCCAGCCGGCGAGGCGTCCGGCCATCGTCGAGACCATGGCGTACTCGCCGCCCGCGCTGGGGATCAGGGTGCCCAGCTCCGAGTAGCAGAACGCCACGGCGATACAGAGGAGCGAGCCGATGGCGATGGTGAGGGCGGTCGCCGTACCGAGGGACGAGAAGAGGTCGGGCACGACCACGAAGAGCGTGGAGGCCGGGGTCACGCAGGAGAGCGTCAGCAGGGTGCCGCCGACGATTCCGATGGAGCGCTTGAGTTTGTGAGGGCTGCCGGACGCCGTGGGGGCGGCGTCCAGGGCGGCGGTCTCGACAGGGCGGAGCGTGTCGGTCATGAAGCGGTTCCGATCGACTCGTGCGTCAGGTGTTTCGGGCGGGAGCGTTATCGCCTCCGGCGGCTCGCGTCGTTCATCTCTTCGTCCGCTCCCGGCCGCAGCATCGAACCCCGACGAAAACCAGCACGTCAATGGCTGTTTACCTACGGAATCCGCAGATGCGGAGCGACCCAGGTCACATCACTTTCGCAGGCGTCCAGGCTCGGATATGGCAATCATCAAGACGTATGCGAATGTGACCTTGCTTTCAAAGGTTCACAGCCTCAGTGGCCTGCGTCACCCGTTTCATCCCTTCAGAACGGGAACCGCAGCTCGGGCGCCAAAAAAACATGGGGCCGTCCGCAATGCGGACGGCCCCACGAGGTGCTTCGATCACTCTCAGTGGTTGCGCGGGAACCCCAGGTCGACACCGGCCGGCGTCTCGGACGGGTCGGGCCAGCGGGTGGTCACGACCTTGCCGCGCGTGTAGAAGTGCGTGCCGTCGTTGCCGTAGATGTGGTGGTCCCCGAAGAGGGAGTCCTTCCAGCCACCGAAGGAGTGGTAGCCGACGGGCACCGGGATCGGCACGTTCACGCCGACCATGCCCGCCTCCACCTCCAGCTGGAAGCGGCGGGCGGCGCCGCCGTCCCGGGTGAAGATCGCGGTGCCGTTGCCGAACGGGGAGGCGTTGATGAGGTCGACGCCCTCCTCGTAGGTGTCCACGCGCAGCACGCACAGGACGGGGCCGAAGATCTCGTCCCGGTAGGCGTCGGCGGACACCGGAACGCGGTCGAGCAGCGAGAGCCCGATCCAGTGGCCGTCCTCGAACCCCTCGACGGTGTGTCCGGTGCCGTCCAGGACGACCTCGGCGCCCTGGGCCGCGGCGCCCGAGACGTACGACGCCACCTTGTCGCGGTGCGCCGCCGTGATCAGCGGGCCCATCTCGGAGGCCGGGTCGTTGCCGGGGCCGATCTTGATCTTCTCGGCGCGCTCCCGGATCTTCTGCACCAGCTCGTCGCCGATCGCGCCGACGGCCACGACCGCCGAGATCGCCATGCAGCGCTCGCCGGCCGAACCGTAGGCGGCCGACACGGCGGCGTCGGCGGCGGCGTCCAGGTCGGCGTCCGGGAGGACCAGCATGTGGTTCTTGGCACCGCCGAGGGCCTGTACCCGCTTGTGGTTCGCGGCGGCCGTGGTGTGGATGTGGCGGGCGATGGGCGTGGAGCCGACGAAGGAGACGGCCGCGACGTCCGGGTGCTCCAGCAGCCGGTCGACGGCCACCTTGTCCCCGTGCACGACGTTGAAGACGCCGTCGGGCAGACCGGCCTCGGCCAGCAGCTCGGCGATCTTCATCGAGGCCGAGGGGTCCTTCTCGGACGGCTTCAGCACGAAGGTGTTGCCGCAGGCGATGGCCATCGGGAACATCCACATCGGCACCATGGCCGGGAAGTTGAACGGCGTGATGCCGGCCACGACGCCCAGCGGCTGCCGGATGGAGGACACGTCGACACGGCTGGCGACCTGCGTGGACAGCTCGCCCTTCAGCTGCACGTTGATGCCGCAGGCCAGGTCGACGATCTCCAGGCCGCGCGCGACCTCGCCGAGCGCGTCCGAGTGGACCTTGCCGTGCTCGGCGGTGATCAGCTCGGCGATCGCGTCCCGGTTGGCGTCGAGCAGCGCCCGGAACCGGAACAGGATGTTGGTGCGCTGCGCGAGCGAGGACTGGCCCCAGGTCGCGTACGCCTCCTTGGCGGCGGCGACCGCCGCGTCGACCTCGTCGACGGTCGCGAAGGCGACCTTGGTGGTGACGGCGCCGGTCGCCGGGTCGGTGACCGGGCCGTACGTACCCGACGCGCCTTCGGCGGGCTTGCCACCGATCCAGTGGTTGACGATCTTCGTCATGCCAGAAACTCCCTCACAGATGGCGGCGTCGGGTGGTGACGTGCCGGTCGTACTCGTCGCGCGCCTTGACCGCCGACGGGCGGGTCGCGGTCTCGGCCACAGGTACATCCCACCAGGCTTGGGCCGGAGGCGCGCCCGACACTGTGTCTGCCGTTTCGGTCTCCACGTAGACACATGTGGGAGTGTCCGCGGCCCGCGCCTCGGCCAGCGCCGTCCGCAGGTCACGGACGGTCTTCGCGCGCAGGACGCGCATGCCGAGGCTGGCCGCGTTGGCGGCGAGATCGACGGGCAGCGGCGCCCCCGTGTACCCGCCGTCGCCGGAGCGGTAGCGGTACGCGGTGCCGAACCGCTCACCGCCCACGGACTCCGAGAGTCCCCCGATGGAGGCGTACCCGTGGTTCTGCAGGATCAGCACCTTCACCGGGACGTTCTCCTGGACCGCCGTCACGATCTCCGTCGGCATCATCAGATACGTGCCGTCGCCGACCAGCGCCCACACCGGGCGCCCGGGCGCCGCCATCCGCACCCCGATCGCGGCCGGGATCTCGTAGCCCATGCAGGAGTAGCCGTACTCCACGTGGTACTGGTCACGGGACCGGGCCCGCCACAACTTGTGCAGGTCGCCGGGGAGCGAACCCGCCGCGTTGACGAGGATGTCCTCCTCGTCCGTCAGCGCGTCGAGTATGCCCAGCACCTGGGGCTGGGTGGGCCGGATGTCGGGGTCGTCCGCCTCGAAGGCCGCGTCGACCCGGTACTCCCAGCGCTCCTTGTCGTCGGTGTACTCGGTGACGTACGCGGGCTCGGTGCGGTGGCCGTGCAGGGTGAGGGCCTCCGTGAGCTCTTCGAGGCCGGCGCGGGCGTCCGCGATCAGCGTCTGCCCCGAGAGCTTGTGACCGTCGTACGGCGCGATGTTCAGGTTGAGGAAGCGCACACCCGATGCCGAGAAGAGGGTGCCGGAGGCCGTGGTGAAGTCGGTCCAGCGGGTGCCGATGCCGATCACCAGGTCCGCGGTGCGGGCCAGCTCGTCCGCGGTCGCGGTGCCGGTGTGGCCGATGCCGCCGACGTCCTGGGGGTGGTCCCACCTCAGGGAACCCTTGCCCGCCTGGGTGGAGGCGACCGGGATGCCGGTGGCCGCGGCGAGTTCGGCCAGCGCGTCCTCGGCCCGGCTGTGGTGGACCCCGCCGCCCGCGACGATCAGCGGGCGCCTGGCCTCCCGGACGGTCGTCACGGCGGCGGCCAGCTCACCGGAGTCGGGGGCCGGGCGCCGGACCGTCCACACCCGCTCCGCGAAGAACTCCTCGGGCCAGTCGAAGGCCTCCGCCTGCACGTCCTGGGGCAGGGCGAGGGTGACCGCGCCGGTCTCCACGGGGTCGGTGAGCACGCGCATCGCCTGCAGCGCGGCCGGGACGAGCGCCTCGGGGCGGGTGATCCGGTCGAAGTACTTCGACACCGGGCGCAGGCAGTCGTTGACCGACACGTCTCCCGCGTACGGGACTTCGAGCTGCTGCAGGACCGGGTCGGCGGGGCGGGCGGCGAAGACGTCGCCGGGCAGCAGCAGCACCGGCAGGTGGTTGACCGTCGCGAGGGCGGCGCCGGTGACCAGGTTCGTGGCACCGGGGCCGATGGACGTCGTCACGGCGTGCGCGGAGAGCCGGTTGCTCTGCCGCGCGTACCCCACGGCCGCGTGCACCATGGACTGTTCGTTGCGGCCCTGGTGGAACGGCATCTCGTCCGCGTACTCGACGAGCGCCTGGCCGATCCCGGCGACGTTCCCGTGGCCGAAGATGCCCCAGGTGGCGCCGATCAGCCGCTGTCGCTCGCCGTCCCGTTCGGTGAACTGGACGGCGAGGAATCGCACCAGCGCCTGCGCGACCGTGAGACGGGTCATCGGTATCCCTCCGCGCTCTCTACGTGTTCGGGGTGGAAGCAGATCCGCCACTCCCGCTCCGCCCCCGGGCCCGCCATCACGTTCAGGTAGTACATGGTGTGCCCGGGAGCCGCGACGGACGGGCCGTGCCAGCCGTCGGGGACGAGGACGGCGTCGCCCGTCCTGACCTCGGCCAGCACGTCGGCGCCGCCCTCGCGTGAGGGGAATACGCGCTGATAGCCGAATCCGTTCGGACCGTCGATCTCGAAGTAGTAGATCTCCTCCAGCTCCGATTCGACGCCCGGCCGGTGCTCGTCGTGCTTGTGCGGCGGATACGAGGACCAGTTGCCACCGGGGGTTACGACCTCCACGGCGATCAGCCGGTCGCACTCGAAGGCGTCGGCCGAGGCGAAGTTGCGCACCCGGCGGGCGCAGGCGCCGCTGCCGCGGTCTTCCACGGGAACCTCCGGCGCGGGGCCGTAGCGGGCGGGGAGTCGGCGCTCGCACTTCGCTCCTGCCAGGGCGAAGCGGCCTCCCGCGCCGGAGGCGATCAGGGCCCGGGCGTCACGGGGAACGTACGCGAAGTCGCTGACTCCGCCGAACACGCTTTCCCTGCCCAGGAGATGGAATTCCTCGCCGTCCGTCCGCACCGTGCAGGCACCCTCCAGGGGCAGCACGATCCACTCGCTGTCGCCGCTGGTGAAGGTGTGCGTGCCGGCGGGCCCGAGTTCGACGACGCGCAGGCTGCTGTGACTCCAGCCGGCCCGCTCCGGGTCGATGTCGACGGCGTACAGCGGGCCCGCGGAGGCGCCCTTGGGGACGTACAGCTCGTTGCTCGTCATCCGGTCCTCACAGAAGTCCTACGGCGGTGTCCACCGCTGCGGTCACGTCCCCGTCCGCCGGGTAGAGCAGCGAGCGGCCCACCACCAGCCCCTGCACGGTGGGGAGTTGGAGCGCGCCACGCCATTTCTCGTACGCGCCCTCCTGGTCCTCGCCGACGTCCCCGCCGAGCAGGACGGCGGGCAGGGTGGAGGTCTCCATGACACGGGCCATGTCGTCCGGGTTCTCCGTGACGGGCACCTTGAGCCAGGTGTACGCCGAACTGCCGCCCAAGCCGCTCGCGATGGCGATGGACTTGGTGACGGCCTCGGCGCCGAGCTCGTTGCGCAGCGCTCCGGTCGACGGGTCGCGGCGGCACAGGAACGGCTCGACGAACAACGGGAGCCGGCGCTCCGCCATCGCGTCGACGGTCCGGGCGGTGGACTCCAGGGTGCGCAGCGAGCCGGGGTCGTCGTAGTCGATGCGCAGCAGCAGTTTGCCCGCGTCGAAACCGAGCCGCTCGATGTCCTGCGGGCGGTGGCCGGTGAAGCGGTCGTCCAGTTCGAAGGCGGCGCCCGCCAGTCCGCCGCGGTTCATCGACCCGAGCACGACCTTGTGGTCGAGGGCCCCCAGCAGGAGCAGGTCGTCGAGGATGTCGGCGGTGGCGAGGACGCCGTCGACGCCGGGCCGGGACAGCGCGAGACAGAGCCGCTCCAGCAGGTCGGCGCGGCTCGCCATCGCGAACTTCCGGTCGCCGACGGCCAGTGCGCCGCGGGCCGGGTGGTCGGCGGCGATGATCATCAGACGGCCGCTGTCGTCGACCAGCGGGCGCCGGGGGCGGCGGGCGGCGGCCTCGGCGATCGCCTCGGGGTGGTGGGTGCGGGTGCGGACGAGCTCGGAGACGTCGACCGGTCCGAGGGCTCCCGAGGCGGCGCGGCGGCCGTCACCCGCGCCCTCCTCGTGCCGTGCCCCGCCGACGTGTCCCGCCCTCACCGCACCGCTCCCGCGGTGAGCGCGGCCTCGACCTCGTCCGGGGTCGGCATCGCCGAGGAGCACTCCAGGCGGGAGGCGACGATGGCTCCCGCGGCGTTCGCGTGGCGCATGACGCGCTCCAGGTCCCAGCCGGCGAGGAGACCGTGGCACAGGGAGCCGCCGAAGGCGTCGCCCGCGCCGAGGCCGTTGAGGACCGTCACCGGGAGCGGCGGGACCTCGGCGGACGCGCCGTCGCGGTGCACGGCGAGGACTCCCTTGGGGCCCTGTTTCACGACGGCGAGCTCGACACCGGCCGCCAGCAGCGCGCGGGCCGCGGCGTGCGGCTCGCGTTCGCCGGTGGCGATCTCGACCTCGTCGACGTTGCCGACGGCGACGGTGGCGTGGCGCAGGGCCTCGGCGTAGAAGGGGCGCGCCGACTCCGGGTCCTTCCAGAACATGGGGCGCCAGTCGAGGTCGAAGACCGTGGTGCCCGCCCCGTCCCGGTGGGCGAGCGCGGCGAGGGTGGCGGTACGGCTGGGCTCCTCGCTCAGCCCCGTGCCCGTCACCCAGAAGACGCGGGCGGCGCGCACGGCGTCGAGGTCGAGTTCGTGCGCGTCGATCTCCAGGTCGGGCGCCTTGGGCTGCCGGTAGAAGTAGAGCGGGAAGTCGTCCGGCGGGAAGACCTCGCAGAAGGTGACCGGGGTCGGCAGTCCGGCCACCGGCGTGACCCAGCGGTCGTCGACCCCGAAGTCACGCAGCGCCTCGTGGAGATAGGCGCCGAAGGGGTCGTCGCCCGTACGCGTGATCACCGCCGTGCGCCGGCCCAGCCGGGCCGCGGCCACCGCGACGTTCGTCGCCGACCCGCCGAGGAACTTCCCGAAGGACGTCACCCGGGCCAGCGGCACACCCGTCTGCAACGGGTAGAGGTCCACGCCGATCCGCCCCATGGTGATCAGGTCGTACGCCATCGAGATCCCTTCGCTTCGGCTGCCCCCAGGTCTAGCCCCGCCCGGGGGAGCCTGTCAACGTTTTGTCCAGACATTCGGACCAGCCCTTGACACCTCTCCGGGGCGGTCCGAAGCTGACGCCCATGACGTCGTTGTCACCGCAGTCACCGTCCGAGCCGTCACGTCCGTCGTCGCCTCAGCCGTCGCCGCGGTCCTCGCCTCCGTCCTCACTGTCCCGCATCCGGATCGGTTCGGCTCCCGACTCCTGGGGTGTCTGGTTCCCCGACGATCCGCAGCAGGTCCCCTGGCAGCGCTTCCTCGACGAGGTCTCCGCGTCCGGGTACGAGTGGATCGAGCTGGGCCCGTACGGCTATCTGCCGACCGATCCGGCCGTCCTCGCCGAGGAGACCGCCCGGCGCGGGCTCACGGTCTCGGCCGGCACGGTGTTCACCGGCCTGCACCGGGGGCCGGAGGTGTGGGAGTCGACCTGGGCGCACGTCTCGGACATCGCGGCGCTCACCCGGGCGACGGGTGCCGAGCACCTCGTCGTCATCCCCTCCTTCTGGCGGGACGACAAGACGGGCACCGTGCTGGAGGACAGCACGCTGACCCCGACGCAGTGGCGCCATCTCGCCGCCCAGACCGAGCGCCTCGCCCACGAGGTGCGCGAGCGCTACGGGCTGCGGATCGTCGTCCACCCGCACGCCGACACGCACATCGACAGCGAGGAGAACGTCACCCGCTTCCTCGACGCGACGGACTCCTCGCTGGTCTCCCTGTGCCTGGACACCGGGCACTACGCGTACTGCGGCGGCGACAGCGTCAAGCTGATCGAGACGTACGGCGAACGCATCGGCTATCTGCACCTCAAGCAGGTGGACCCGCTGGTCCTGGCCGAGGTCCGGGCGGACGAGGTCCCGTTCGGGCCCGCCGTGGCGCGCGGCGTGATGTGCGAACCACCGTCCGGCGTACCGGCGCTGGAGCCCGTCCTCGCCGCCGCGCAGAAGCTCGACGTCGACCTGTTCGCGATCGTCGAGCAGGACATGTACCCGTGCCCGCCGGACAAGCCGCTGCCGATCGCACGCCGGACGCGGGAGTTCCTGCGGTCCTGCGGGGCGTGACGCGCACCGGCCCGTCGTCCGCCGGGAGGCCTGCGGGCCTCCCCGCGTGAGGTCCCGCGCTGCACCATGGGCCCCCGATACACGTGGGGGGAGGGGGAGAGCGGATGGTGACGGGGATCGTCTCGCGGTCGGACGCCGCGGTAGCCGAGCACCCCGGGGCGCAGCCGTGGGGTCCAATGCGTCACTCCTGTCACAAAGGACCTCTTCCTGTCACACATGTCGCGTATACGCGGGTCTTGGGTCACACCCGGGCGACAGGCACAGCCGCCCGGTCACGCCGTGTCGTTCAGCGGGCACAGGCTTTGTGATCGCCAGCGCTACGCCCGGCTCCCCCGACGGCCGCTCCCAGGCCGCCGCCGCGGCACGCGCAGGGAGGTGCCACTGATGACGGACCGTAGGCTCTGGTCGTACAAGGACATCGCCGCGCACATCCGGGTGCAGCCGGACACGGTGAGGTCCTACCGCAAGCACGGCCTGCTGCCGCCACCCGATCATGTGGAGGGCGGAAAACCGTACTGGTACGCGGACACCGTGCGCGCCTGGGTCGCCTCCCGTCCGGGAAACCGAGGCCGCAGAGAGGACTGACCCTCGTCCCCCGGTCCGGGGGGGGGGGGGGGGGGGGGGGGGGGAGGGGGGGGGGGG
The DNA here is from genome assembly GCF_055567695.1 of Streptomyces sp. NPDC026417. Lineage (NCBI taxonomy): Bacteria > Bacillati > Actinomycetota > Actinomycetes > Kitasatosporales > Streptomycetaceae > Streptomyces > Streptomyces sp. NPDC026417. Next base: position 39,807 of record NZ_JBVHPY010000001.1, on the reverse strand, counting down.
GGGGGGGGCGCCGGAGAGGTGTTGGGGGAACAGGGA
>NZ_JBVHPY010000001.1:0-39761 GCF_055567695.1 Streptomyces sp. NPDC026417 | reverse complement strand
TTCGCCCCCACCCCCGCAAAACCACGCGCACACAACACACCCCCCCCCCCCCCCCCCCCCCCCCCCCCCCCCCCCCCCCCCCCCCGGCCCGGGGCCCCGAGACGGTGCCGTACCCGGGCGGCCCGTCAGGCCCAGGGGTCGATGACGGTCACCCCGGACGCGGGAGCCGTGCCCAACGCCGCCAGCGCGGCCGGTGCAACGTCGAGCGGGACCGTGGAGGTGACGAGCAGGTCGGGCCGGAGCACTCCCGCCCGCACCAGCTCCAGCATCCGCGGATAGGCGTGCGCCGCCATCCCGTGGCTGCCCAGGACTTCGAGTTCGAGCCCGATCACGCGCGCCATCGGGACCGGGGTGGATCCGGTCGGCGTGGGCAGCAGGCCCACCTGCACATGGCGTCCGCGACGGCGCAGCCCGTTCACCGAAGCCGCGCAGGTGGCCGGGGAGCCGAGGGCGTCCAGGGACAGATGAGCGCCGCCGCCCGTCAGGTCGCGCACCGCCTGTGCCGTGTCCGCGGTCCGCGAGGCGTCGACGCAGGCGGCCGCACCGAAGCGCCGCGCCAGATCCAGGGCCGGGGCCGACACGTCGACCGCGACCACCCGCGCGCCGGAGGCCGCCGCGATCATCACCGCCGACAGCCCGACGCCTCCGCACCCGTGCACGGCGACCCACTCCCCCGCCGCCACCCGCCCCTGCGCGACCACCGCGCGGAACGCCGTGGCGAACCGGCAGCCCAGTGCCGCCGCGGTCCCGAAGGACAGCTCCTCCGGCACCGCCACCAGGTTCACGTCCGCGTGGTCGAGCGCCACGTACTCGGCGAAGGAGCCCCAGTGCGTGAAGCCCGGCTGGGTCTGGCGCTCGCACACCTGCTGGTCGCCCGCCGCGCAGGCGGAACAGGTCCCGCAGGCGCAGACGAAGGGCACGGTGACCCGGTCGCCCGGACGCCACCGGCTCACCCGCGCGCCCACGGCCTCGACGACTCCGGCGAGTTCGTGTCCCGGCACGTGCGGCAGCGTGATGTCGGGGTCGTGCCCCTGCCAGCCGTGCCAGTCGCTGCGGCACAGCCCGGTGGCCCCGACCCGCACCACCACGCCGTGTTCGGCGGGCTCCGGGTCCGCCACCTCGCGCACCTCGGCCGGCTCGCCGTACCCCTCGAACACCACTGCCCGCATCCGTCCAGCCCCTCGCGCGGAGATCACTTGCCGGAGGGAACGCTAGCCGGGCACCCCGGCCTTGTCCCGGTCCCGGCCGGGCTCGTCCGCGGCGGCGGCCGCCGGCTGCGGCTCCCCCTCGCTGAGCCCGAACCGCTCGTGGAAGCGCCGCAGCGGGCCGGGGGCCCACCAGGTGGCGCGGCCGGTCAGCCGCATGACGGCCGGCACCAGCAGGGACCGCACGACCATCGCGTCCATCAGGACGGCCAGTGCGATGCCCAGGCCGAGCATCTTGGTGTTGGTCACCCGCGAGGTGCCGATCGCGACCATCACGACCGCCAGGATGACCGCGGCGGCCGTGATGAGCCCGCCGGTGCGCTGGAGGCCGAAGCGGACCGCTTCCCGGTGGTCGCCCGTCGCGTCGAACTCCTCCTTGATGCGGGAGAGCAGGAAGACGCCGTAGTCCATGGAGAGTCCGAAGGCGACGCAGAACATCAGGACCGGGAGGGTGGTCTCGATGGAGCCGGAGCTGGTGAAGCCGAGCACTCCCGACAGGTGGCCGTCCTGGAAGACCCAGACCACCGCTCCGAACATGGCCGTCAGGCTGAGCGCGTTCAGCAGCACCGCCTGGACCGGTATCAGCACGCTGCCGGTCAGGAGGAAGACGAGGAGCAGGGTGACGATCGCGACGAAGGCCGCCGCCCACGGCAGCCGGTCGGCTATCGCGTGCTTGGAGTCGACCAGCACGGCCGCCGTGCCGGTGACCCGGGTCTCGAACGGGGCGTCCGCCGCGCGCAGTTCGCCCACCAGCCGCTGGGCCCCGTCGTCGACGGCCTCGCCCTTCGGCAGCACCGTGAAGTACGCCGAGTCGCCCTTCACCAGGGGGCCGTCCACCCGCCGCACCTCGGGCAGCGCGGCGATCCGGTCCCGGTACGCGGCGTACTCCGTGCGGGTGGCGGGGCCTTCGGCGAGCACTTCCAGGCCGCCGCCGGGGCTGCCCGGGAAGCCGTCCCGGATGTGCTGCTGCACGACGTGGGACTCGGCGCCCGAGGGGAGCTGGCGGTCGTCGGCCGTGCCGAACCGCACGCCCAGGAAGGGCAGTCCGAGGACGACGAGCGCGACGGTGGTGGCCAGCGCGAAGATCGGCGCCCTGCGCATGACGAGGGCGGCGGTGCGCCCCCAGGCGGCCCCGTCCTCCCCGCCGGTGCGCGGTCGGCCGCGGCGCAGCAGCCGCCGCAGGTCCAGGGAGTTCACCCGGTGCCCGAGCAGGACCAGCGCTGCCGGGAGCAGGACCAGGGCGGCGCCGGCGGCGAGCAGCACCACGGCGATGCCCGCGTACGCGAAGGACCGCAGGAAGTACTGCGGGAAGAGGAGCATCGCCGCCAGGGACACGGCGACGGTGAGGGCGGAGAAGAGGACCGTGCGCCCCGCGGTGCGCAGGGTTCTGGCGACGGCGGCCCGCGGCTCGGCGCCCGCGGACAGCTCCTCGCGGAACCGCCGGACGATGAACAGGGCGTAGTCGATGGCGAGGCCGAGCCCCAGGGCCGTCGTGAGGTTCATCGCGAAGACGGAGACGTCCGTGAGCTCCGTGAGCCCGCGCAGCACCGCGTTCGTGCCCAGGATGGCGATGATGCCCACGCCGAGCGGCAGCAGGGCGGCCACCGCGCTCCCGAACACCATGACCAGGAGCAGGAGGGTCACCGGCAGGGCGATGAGCTCGGCGCGGGTCAGGTCCTCGCGGATGGTCGTCTGCATCTCGTGACGCACGGCGACCGGTCCGCCGACCCGGACCTCGACCGGGCCGTGCGTCCCGCGGTAGGCGGGCGCCAGGCGGTCCAGGGTCTCGCCCGCCGTCTTCTCGTCGCCGGTGATCCTGGCAGCGAGCAGCGCCTCGTGCCCGTCGGCGGCCCGGAGGGCCGGTGAGCCCGACTGCCAGTACGAGCCGACGCCCGTCACACCGCGCTCGGCGGCGAGCCGGGCCGCGAGCCGCTTCGCCTCGGCGGCGACCGAGGGGTCGTCGACCGAGGCGCGGCCCGCGTCGACGAGGAGGAGGAGATTGGGCTGCGAGGCGGGGAACTCCCTCTCCAGCGCCTTGGTCGCGTAGGTGGACTGGGCGCCCGGATCCTCCCAGCCGCCGCTGCCCAGCCGGTCGGCGACGCCGCTGCCGGCCACCACCGCGAGGGCGGTCAGCAGCAGGGCGACGAGCAGCGAGAGCCGCGGCCGCGCCGTCACGAAGCGGGTCCAGCCGCCGATGCGCGGGGTCCTGTTGACTTCGGTCATCGTGCGGTGTCCCCTTCACCGAGACCCCTGTCGGCCGCTCGGGTGCGCGCGTCCGTCGGGCACGTCCGGGCAGGCCGCACGGGTCGTCCTGTGCCATAGACTGGCAAACACGAGTCATCGCTCGCGTTTTCCCAAGAATGCGAGCGACCGCTCGTGTTTGTCAATCGCGCCCTGAGAGCTGGGGATAACTCGTGCCCGACAAGCCCGACATGCCCGACCGTCAGACCGGCGGGTCCGCCACCGCAGAGGGGGTGGCGCCGGAAGAGAAGCCGCGCCGGCGCCAGGCCCGCGGCGAGCGCCGCATCGCCCAGCTCCTCGAAGCCGCCGCCTCGGTCTTCTGCCGGGCCGGCTACACGGGCGCCAGCACCAACGCGATCGCCCGGGAGGCGGGCGTCTCCCCCGGGACGCTCTACCAGTTCTTCCCGAACAAGGAGGCCCTCGCGGTGGGCCTCAGCGACCAGTTGCTGCACGACTGGCGCGCGTCGCAGGGCCAGGCGCTCGCTCCCGAGAACATCGGGCTGCCGCTGGACGAGATGCTCGACGCGGTCCTCGACCCGCTGATCGAGTTCAACGTGGCCAACCCCGCCTTCGGCGTCCTGATGCACGGCCCCGACACCCCGGGCCGGATCACCGAGGAGATCAACACCCTGCACGGCGCGGTGCTGACCCGGGTCGAGGACATCATCGCCGGGTACCTGCCCGACGCCCGGCCCGACGAGCGCACCCGGACGGCGAACATGACGCTCGCCCTGTTCAAGGCCGGGCTCGACCTGATCATGTCGCACGAGGGCGCCGAACGGGACGCCTACGTCGCGGAGCTGAAGACCGTCATGTACCGCTACCTGAAGCCCCGGGCCGGGGACACGGGCCCCGGCCCGGCCTGAGACCCCGCGGCGCCCCGGCCGGCTCCGCCGCGCTCCCCCCGCGCCTTCAGTACCCCCTAGGGGTATAGTGTGGAGTACGTCGGGTGGGAACCCGCCCTTGCACGGGCCCCCACCCGCCCACCTACGCGCCCCGCCTCCACGAGGAGTAACGCCATGACCGTCCAGACCGGCACCCCGCACTCCGTCACCACCGTCTACCGGGTGGGCGGGATGAGCTGCGGGCACTGCGAAGGCGCCGTCTCCGGCGAGATCTCGGAGCTCGCCGGCGTCGAGTCGGTGAAGGCCGTGGCCTCGTCCGGCGAGGTCACCGTCGTGTCCGCGGCGCCGCTCGACGACGACGCCGTGCGCGCCGCGGTGGACGAGGCGGGCTTCGAGCTCGTCGGCCGCGCCTGACCCCGCAGGACCCCGCCGGCGGCCCCGCCCGCCGGCAGCTCGTCCCAGCTCCGGGCCGTACCGGCCGGCTGATACCGACTCCGTACGGCCCGGCCCATCGACTGGAGCCGGACATGACCACCGCAGCAGCCGGGACCGCGGAGACGGACACCTCCGCCCCCGTCCCGGCCTCCGAGGTCGAACTCCTCATCGGCGGAATGACCTGCGCCTCCTGCGCGGCCCGCGTCGAGAAGAAGCTCAACCGCATGGACGGAGTCACCGCCACGGTGAACTTCGCCACCGAGAAGGCGAAGGTCTCCTATCCGGCGGGGACCCGGGTCGCCGACCTGATCGCCACCGTCGTGAAGACGGGATACACCGCCGAGGAGCCGGCCCCGCCTCCCGCGGAGGAGACGCCGCCCGCCGAGGGGGCGCCGCCCGGCGAGGACGATCCCGAACTGGCCTCCCTGCGCGAGCGGCTGACCGTCTCCGCCGTCCTCGCGCTGCCCGTCGTCCTGATGTCGATGGTCCCGGCCCTGCAGTTCGAGAACTGGCAGTGGCTCTCCCTCACCCTCGCCGCTCCCGTCGTCGTCTGGGGCGGCCTCCCCTTCCACCGGGCCGCCCTCACCAACGCCCGGCACGGTGCGGCCACCATGGACACGCTCGTCTCCGTCGGCACCCTCGCCGCCTTCGGCTGGTCCCTGTGGGCCCTGTTCCTCGGGGACGCCGGCATGGCGGACATGCGGGACGGATTCACGTTCACCGCCTCGCGCACGGACGGCGCGTCCACGATCTACCTGGAGGTGGCCGCCGGAGTCGTCGCGTTCATCCTGCTCGGCCGCTATCTGGAGGCCCGCTCGAAGCGGCGCGCCGGGGCGGCCCTGCGGGCCCTGATGGAGCTGGGCGCGAAGGACGTCTCCGTCCTCCGCGACGGCCGCGAAGTGCGCGTTCCCGTCGGCCGGCTGGCCGTCGGCGACCGCTTCGTCGTGCGCCCCGGCGAGAAGATCGCCACCGACGGCACCGTCGTCGAGGGCTCCGCAGCGGTGGACGCGTCCATGCTGACCGGCGAGTCGGTACCGGTGGACGTGTCCGCCGGGGACGCCGTCACGGGCGCCACCGTCAACGCCGGAGGCCGGCTCGTCGTCGAGGCGGACCGCGTCGGCGCGGACACCCAGCTCGCCCGGATGGCGCGGCTCGTCGAGGACGCGCAGAACGGCAAGGCCGAGGTCCAGCGCCTCGCCGACCGGATCTCCGGTGTCTTCGTGCCCGTGGTGCTGCTGATCGCCTTCGGCACCCTCGGCTTCTGGCTGGGCCTCACGGGGGACGCGGTCGCCGCCTTCACCGCGGCCGTCGCGGTGCTGATCATCGCCTGCCCCTGCGCCCTGGGCCTCGCCACCCCGACCGCGCTGATGGTCGGCACGGGCCGCGGCGCCCAGCTCGGCATCCTCATCAAGGGCCCCGAGGTCCTGGAGTCCACCCGGCGGGTCGACACCGTCGTGCTGGACAAGACCGGGACGGTGACGACCGGCCGGATGACGCTGCACGAGGTGTACGCCGCCGACGGGACCACCGAGAGCGAGGTACTGCGGGCAGCGGGGGCCCTGGAGCACGCCTCCGAGCATCCGATCGCCCGGGCCGTCGCGGCGGGCGCCCAGGAGCGCACCGGCGCCCTTCCGGCCGCGGAGCACTTCGAGAACGTCGCGGGGCTCGGCGTGCGCGGACGCGTGGAGGGACGGGACGTCCAGGTGGGGCGGCTGCCCCACGGCGCGCTCCCGCCGGAGCTGGCCCGCGCCAAGGCCGCGGCCGAGTCGGACGGGCGTACGGCGGTCGTGGTCACCCGGGACGGGGCGGCGGTCGGCGTCCTCACCGTCGCCGACGCGATCAAGGAGACCAGCGCCGAGGCGGTACGGGAGCTGCGCGCCCTCGGGCTCACGCCGGTGCTGCTCACCGGCGACAACCGGGTGGTGGCCGAATCCGTGGCCCGCGCCGTCGGCATCGACGAGGTGATCGCCGAGGTGCTGCCCGAGGAGAAGGCGGCGGTGATCGAGCGGCTCCGCGGCGAGGGGCGGACGGTCGCGATGGTGGGCGACGGGGTGAACGACGCCGCCGCCCTCGCGCTCGCCGACCTGGGCCTCGCGATGGGGACCGGCACCGACGCGGCGATCGAGGCGAGCGATCTGACGCTCGTGCGCGGGGACCTGCGGGTGGCGGCGGACGCGATCCGGCTGTCGCGGAAGACGCTGTCCACGATCAGGGGAAACCTGGTGTGGGCCTTCGGATACAACGTGGCCGCGCTGCCGCTGGCCGCCGCCGGACTCCTCAACCCGATGATCGCGGGGGCGGCCATGGCCTTCTCGTCGGTGTTCGTGGTGACGAACAGCCTTCGGCTCAGGGCATTCTCATGACGACGAGGCCGGAGTCCCTCTAGAGTCCAACGGAAGCCTCACATAAGCTCTTCACAAGGCTCGCGCATCTTCCTTACGCTTGGCCTCCGATCGACGTATCGGGGCTCTTGCGCATTTTCAGGACATATGCAAGAGACGCAGATCACAGTGATGTGAACGTAACCAACGAAGGGGTTCGTGAGTCTAAGTTGGCGATGCCAGACACGTCTTGGGGGGCGTGGACGGTGTCGGGGGATGTCTTGGGGGACGTTCCCGGAACTGCGTTGCCGGGGCACGTACGCCGGAGAGCTTTGAGCGGCCCTCCCGGTCCGTACGGGTCCCGGCAGACCGCACCGTGCTTCGCAGTGGCGCACGTAGTTTTGCTCGTTTAGCTCGCAGCGATTTCAGGCGCTGTCCCACAGACGCCCGGCCGGATCCCGTGGGGGGAATCCGCACCGGGACAAGGAAAGCGCCCTGACTGCCGGCCCGTGGGGGGACCGGTAGCAGGGCGCTTTCCGTATTCTCTGAACGCTCGGTTCGCCTCCGGAGCACAGGCGCGCCCCCTCGGTTCACTCACCGAAGGGGCGCCGTCGGAGCAGGGACCCGGAGGAAGACCGTCAGCGGGCCTCGACCGGGACGAAGTCGCGCAGGACCTCGCCCGTGTAGATCTGGCGCGGGCGGCCGATGCGGGAACCCGGCTCCTTGATCATCTCGTGCCACTGGGCGATCCAGCCCGGCAGCCGGCCGAGGGCGAACAGGACCGTGAACATCTCGGTCGGGAAGCCCATGGCGCGGTAGATCAGACCCGTGTAGAAGTCCACGTTCGGGTAGAGCTTGCGCTCGACGAAGTAGTCGTCGGCCAGCGCGTGCTCCTCCAGCTTCAGCGCGATGTCCAGCAGCTCGTCGGACTTGCCGAGCGCGGAGAGGACGTCGTGCGCCGCCGCCTTGATGATCTTCGCCCGGGGGTCGAAGTTCTTGTAGACGCGGTGCCCGAAGCCCATGAGCTTCACGCCGTCTTCCTTGTTCTTCACCTTGCGGATGAAGGTGTCGACGTCGCCGCCGGAGGCCTGGATGCCTTCGAGCATCTCCAGCACCGACTGGTTGGCGCCGCCGTGCAGCGGGCCCCAGAGGGCGGAGATGCCGGCGGAGATCGAGGCGAACATGTTCGCCTGCGAGGAGCCGACCAGGCGGACGGTGGACGTCGAACAGTTCTGCTCGTGGTCCGCGTGCAGGATGAGCAGCTTGTCGAGCGCGGAGACGACGACCGGGTCCAGGTCGTACTCCTGGGCGGGGACCGAGAAGGTCATGCGCAGGAAGTTCTCGACGTACCCGAGGTCGTTGCGCGGGTAGACGAACGGGTGACCGATCGACTTCTTGTACGCGTACGCCGCGATCGTCGGGAGCTTGGCGAGCAGGCGGATCGTCGAGAGGTGCCGCTGCTTCTCGTCGAAGGGGTTGTGGCTGTCCTGGTAGAAGGTGGACAGCGCGCTGACCACGGACGACAGCATGGCCATCGGGTGGGCGTCACGCGGGAAGCCGCGGAAGAAGTTCTTGACGTCCTCGTGCAGCAGGGTGTGCTGCGTGATCTCGCCCTTGAAGGTGGAGAGCTGGTCGACGGTCGGCAGCTCGCCGTTGATCAGCAGGTACGCCACCTCGAGGAAGGTGGAGCGCTCGGCCAGCTGCTCGATCGGGTAACCGCGGTACCGGAGGATGCCTTCCTCGCCGTCGAGGTAGGTGATCGCGGATTTATAGGCAGCGGTGTTGCCGTATCCGCTGTCGAGCGTCACCAGACCGGTCTGGGCGCGGAGCTTCCCGATGTCGAAGCCCTTGTCGCCGACGGTGCTGTCGATCACCGGGTAGGTGTACTCGCCATCGCCGTACCGCAGTACTACAGAGTTGTCGCTCACGTCATCCCTCACCGACGTTGTGCCTCTTCTTCGAGGTGCCCTGACTGTCTCTACCATCCCCCATTTGGCCCTGGAGAGTGCACTCGGGGTCGACCATTGGGCCTATTGGCGGCACTCAGTGCCGCCAACCTGCTCATCCTGCCCCCCTCCGCCCCGCTTCCGGAAGTGGAGTGTGACCTTTGTGACTCATTTGATCGATCATTTTCTTCGATACCTGTGACGGCGGGCGTTCTGACCCGTTCTCACAGAATGCACCGGCCGGCCGTCAGGGGCCGGTCGGCCGCGGGGCGAGGCGGTGGTCCAGGGCCGTGCACCGGCGGCCCGCGGACACGGTGCGCACCGCCTGGCCTATCGCCCTGCGGGAGCCGACGAGGACGACCAGCTTCTTCGCGCGGGTGACCGCGGTGTAGAGCAGGTTGCGCTGGAGCATCATCCACGCGCTCGTGGTCACCGGGATCACCACCGCCGGATACTCGCTGCCCTGGGAGCGGTGGATGGTCACCGCGTACGCGTGGGCCAGCTCGTCGAGCTCGTCGAACTCGTACGCCACCTCCTCGTCCTCGTCCGTGAGCACCGTCAGGCGCTGCTCGTCCGGGTCGAGGGAGGTGACCACGCCGACCGTGCCGTTGAAGACGCCGTTCGCACCCTTGTCATAGTTGTTCCGGATCTGGGTGACCTTGTCGCCGACGCGGAAGACGCGCCCGCCGAAGCGCTTCTCGGGAAGGCCGGGGCGGGCCGGTGTGACGGCCTGCTGGAGGAGGCCGTTGAGCGCTCCGGCGCCCGCCGGGCCGCGGTGCATCGGGGCGAGTACCTGCACGTCGCGGCGCGGGTCCAGGCCGAATTTGGCGGGAATGCGCCGGGCCACCACGTCGACGGTGAGGCGGCCCACCTCCTCGGTGTCGTCCTCGACGAAGAGGAAGAAGTCGTCGAGGCCCTGGGTGAGGGGCTGCTGCCCCGCGTTGATCCGGTGGGCGTTCGTCACCACTCCGGACTGCTGGGCCTGGCGGAACACGCGGGTGAGGCGGACCGCCGGGATCGGGCTGCCGTCCGCGAGCAGATCGCGCAGGACCTCGCCGGCGCCGACGCTGGGGAGCTGGTCGACGTCCCCCACGAACAGCAGATGGGCGCCCTCGGCGACCGCCTTGACCAGCTTGTTGGCGAGGAGGAGGTCCAGCATGGAGGCCTCGTCCACGACCACCAGGTCGGCGTCGAGCGGGCGCTCCCGGTCGTACGCCGCGTCGCCGCCGGGCTTCAGCTCCAGGAGCCGGTGCACGGTGGACGCGTCGGCGCCGGTGAGCTCCGCGAGGCGCTTGGCCGCTCGCCCCGTCGGAGCCGCGAGCAGGATCTTCGCCCCCTTGGCGCGGGCCAGCTCCACGATCGAGCGCACGGTGAACGACTTGCCGCAGCCGGGCCCGCCGGTGAGGACGGCGACCTTCCTGGTCAGCGCGAGCCGCACGGCCGCCTCCTGCTCGGGGGCCAGCTCCGCACCCGTGCGCCCCTTGAGCCAGCCGAGCGCCTTGCCCCAGTCCACGTCGCGGAAGCCCGGCATGCGGTCCTCGCCGGTGCGCAACAGGCGCAGCAACTGCGCGGACAGCGACAGTTCGGCACGGTGGAAGGGGACCAGGTACACCGCGGTGACCGGATCGCCGCCGTCCGGACCCGGGACCTTCTCGCGTACGACTCCCGGCTCCTCGCCGTCCTCCCCGGGCGCGGCCAGGTCACCCAGGCACTCGATGACCAGTCCCGTGTCCACCTGGAGGAGCTTCACGGCGTCCGCGATCAGCCGCTCCTCGGGCAGATAGCAGTGGCCCTGGTCGGTGGACTGCGACAGCGCGTACTGGAGACCGGCCTTGACGCGCTCCGGGCTGTCGTGCGGGATGCCGACGGACTGCGCGATCTTGTCGGCGGTGAGGAAGCCGATGCCCCAGACGTCCGAGGCGAGGCGGTAGGGGTGGTTCTTCACCACGGAGATCGACGCGTCCCCGTACTTCTTGTAGATACGGACGGCGATGGAAGTGGACACCTCGACGGTCTGGAGGAAGAGCATGACCTCCTTGATCGCCTTCTGCTCCTCCCAGGCGTCGGCGATCTTCCTGGTGCGCTTGGGACCGAGGCCGGGGACCTCGACGAGCCGCTTCGGCTCCTCCTCGATGATCCGCAGCGTGTCGGTGCCGAAGTGCCGGGTGATGCGGTCCGCGAAGACCGGGCCGATGCCCTTGACCAGGCCCGAGCCCAGGTAGCGGCGGATGCCCTGGACGGTGGCTGGCAGCACCGTCGTGTAGTTCTCCACCGTGAACTGCTTGCCGTACTGCGGGTGGGAGCCCCAGCGGCCCTCCATGCGCAGGGACTCGCCCACCTGGGCGCCGAGCAGCGAGCCGACCACGGTCAGCAGGTCGCCGGCACCGCGCCCGGTGTCCACCCGGGCGACCGTGTACCCGGTCTCCTCGTTGGCGTATGTGATGCGCTCCAGTACGCCTTCGACCACCGCCAGGGTCACCTGGCGGGTCCCCGCCTGATTGGACATGGTCCGACCGTACCGGTGGGGTGTGACACCCGTCAGGGATCAGCGCCGGGGGTCCCTCTTCAGCCCCTCGACGAAGGGGACGAAGGCCGTGACCGGGAACGTGAGGACGGCCCGGCCCGGAACCTTCGAGTCGCGGACGGACACGTGGGTGGGGCGGGCGGCGATCTCGACGCAGTTGTTGCCGTCGTCGGGGCCCGAGTAGGACGACTTACGCCACTTGTCCATGGGGTGGCTCACAACTCCCTCGCCAGCTGGTGAATGAAGTCACGCGACCGTTCCGGTCCCAGTGACACGCCGTCCAGCTTACGGAAGCGCGTTCGAAAAGTGTTCAATTGTGCTTCGGCGTCGATGAAAGCCGAGCCATGCGGTACGTCGCGCACCACCGTGTCCAACTTGGGCAGGGGTCCACCCAAGTACGCCATGGTGCTCGCAGCTTGGGCGAAGTTGTCCAGGTCGAAGGGGATGACGCGCACAGTAATGTGATCGGCTTCGGAGAGCTCAAGGAGTCGACTGAGCTGAGATCTGCACGCGGCGCGGTCGCTGACCCGGATACGTAGCGCGGCCTCGTGAATCACCACCTCGTACGGGATGGCGACTTCCTGGCGCGCCATCCGATGGAGGACGCGCAACTCCAACTCCTCTGGAGCCAGTTCGGGCACCCGCGCCGAGAAGACGGCACGGGCGTACTCCTTTGTCTGCAACAGGCCGGGCACGTACAGGATGGCCACCTCGTTCTGGAACACGGCATGGTGTTCCAGTTCGGCCAGGTCCAGGAACGACGTGGGCAACTGCCCCCGGTACTCCTCCCACCACCCTCGCGTCCGATCCGTCGCCATGGCCACGAGCGCGTCGACGAACTCCTCATCCGTACAGGCGTAATGGGAGGCGAGGCGACGCAGCCTCTGCTCGCTCACACCGGCGAGTCCGGCTTCGATGTGGCTGATCTGAACCCTGTTGACCCCGAGCAGCGACGCTGCCTCCGTCGCGGTCAACCCCGCCGCCTCACGGAGCCTGCGCAGTTCCACCCCGAGACGCACCTGACGTGCCGTCGGTTCACGCCTCAGGACCATTGACCGCTCCCCGTTCAACAAGTGCGCCGGTGCGACTCGTTCGGGGTCAGATTACGCGATCCGCTTGCTCGGTCTTACCTGTTAGACCTACCTTCAGTGACGCGACGCACACACTGCGGCACCACCGGGACTCCGGAAGCGCACCGCCCCGTCCTGCCATGACGGGCGCGACACTGCCACCGCCGGCCCGCCGCAACTCCCCCTTCACCGAACGGAGTTCACGCATGCCCGAAACCGAGTCCTGGGAGTACTCCCTGCACGTCCCCAACGACCTGCGCGCCGTCACCGTCAGCCGCCGCACCATCCGCCTGATCCTCACCGTGCACGGGCTGATCGGCCTCACCGATGTCGCCGAGCTGCTCGCGACGGAGCTGATCTCCAACGCCGTACGCCACACGAAGGGCCCGGCCGCCCTCCGGGTGCGCTGGTCGCCGCCGGGCACGCTGCGGATCGGGGCCTGGGACGCGGACCCCGAGCCGCCCGAGCCGCCGGCGCCGTCCGGGCCGGAAGGGCACGAGGAGCACCTGGAACAGGGGCGGGGGCTCGCCCTGGTGCGGGCCTGCTCCACCGTCTGGGGGTGGCACCCGCTGGCGCGGCACGGCAACCGGGGCAAGTACGTGTGGTGCGAGGTGGCGGCGGCCTGACCGCGCCCGCGGCCCGCCCGCCCGACCGGGAGCCGTCGCGGTCACGATTGGATCTCGACGGCACCCCGCCCCTTGCTCCGAGCCCGTGTAATCGATTCCAATCCTCCGTGTAATCGATTCCACGAGGAGGTGGAGCGACGATGGCGAGCATCAAGGACGTCGCCGCCGAGGCGGGCGTGTCGGTCGCCACGGTCTCGCGCGTCCTGAACGACCATCCGTCGGTCAGCCCGGACGCACGCGCCCGTGTCCTGACCGCCGTCCAGACCCTGGGCTACCGCCCGAACGCCGTCGCCCGCTCCCTGCGCACCGACCAGACCCGCACCCTCGGCCTGGTCATCAGCGACGTACTCAACCCGTACTTCACCGCGCTGGCGCGCTCCGTCGAGGAGGAGGCCCGTGCCCTCGGCTACAGCGTGATCATCGGCAACGCGGACGAGCGGCCCGACCTCCAGGACCACCACGTCCGTACGCTGCTCGACCGCCGCATCGACGGCCTCCTCGTCTCCCCCGCCGACGGCGGCTCCCCCGGGGTGCTGGACGCGGCCCGCTCGGGAACCCCGATGGTCTTCGTGGACCGGTGGATCCCGGGCGTGGACGTGCCGGTGGTCCGGGCGGACGGGCGCGCGGCGGTGCGCGATCTCGTCGCCCACCTGTACGGGCTCGGCCACCGCCGGCTCGCCATCATCGCGGGGCCCGCGGCGACCACCACCGGCAGCGAGCGGGTGGCGGCCTTCCGGGAGGCGCTCGCCGAGTACGGTCTCGCGCTGCCCGCCGCCTACACGGGGCAGGGCGACTTCCAGGCGGAGAGCGGGCGGCGCGCCACCGAGGCGTTCCTCGACCTGGACGAACCGCCCGAGGTCGTCTTCGCCGCGGACAACCTGATGGCGCTCGGCGCCCTGGACGCCGTCCGCGCGCGCGGCATGCGGGTCCCCGACGACATCGCCCTCGCCGCCTTCGACGACATCCCCTGGTTCGTGCACACCGATCCGCCGATCACCGCGATCGCCCAGCCGACCGGCGCACTCGGCCGGGCGGCGGTGCGCGCGCTGGTCGACCGCATCGAAGGGCGGCCCCCGCAGTCCGTCACCCTCCCCGCCCGCCTCGTCGTGCGCCGCTCGTGCGGCGAGCCGGATCCCGTACAAAGGAGCAACCCGTGAGCCACCCGGACGAGTTGCTGCGTATCGAAGGGATACGCAAGACCTTCCCCGGCGTCGTCGCGCTCGACAGCGTGGACTTCGACCTGCGCCGCGGCGAGGTGCACGTGCTGCTCGGCGAGAACGGCGCGGGCAAGAGCACACTCATCAAGATGCTCTCCGGCGCCTACCGGCCGGACGCCGGACGGGTCCTCGTCGACGGTGAGGAGGTGCGCATCCACGGCGCGCAGGACTCCGAGCGACTCGGGATCGCGACCATCTACCAGGAGTTCAACCTGGTCCCCGACCTGACCGTCGCCGAGAACATCTTCCTCGGACGGCAGCCGCGCCGCTTCGGTCTCATCGACCGCAAGGCGATGGAGGCCGACGCGGCCGAACTGCTGGAACGGGTCGGCGTGCGGGTGTCCCCGCGCGCCCGGGTGCGTGAACTGGGCATCGCCCGCCTGCAGATGGTCGAGATCGCCAAGGCGCTGAGCCTGGACGCGCGCGTCCTGATCATGGACGAGCCGACCGCGGTGCTCACCTCCGAGGAGGTGGAGAAGCTCTTCGCCATCGTGCGCAGACTGCGCGAGGACGGTGTCGGCATCGTCTTCATCACGCACCACCTGGAGGAGATCGCCGCCCTCGGCGACCGGGTCACCGTCATCCGGGACGGCAGGAGCGTCGGCCAGGTGCCCGCGTCCACGCCCGAGGACGAACTGGTCCGCCTCATGGTGGGCCGGTCCATCGAGCAGCAGTACCCCCGCGAACGCGCCGACGCGGGAGCCGCGTTGCTGACCGTCGAGGGGCTCACCCGGGACGGCGTCTTCCACGACGTGTCCTTCGAGGTGCGCTCCGGCGAGGTCGTCGGCATCGCCGGCCTGGTCGGCGCGGGACGGACGGAGGTGGTCCGGGCGGTCTTCGGGGCCGACCCGTACGACCGGGGGTCCGTCGAGGTGGCGGGCGCGCGGCTGCCGTGCCACGACGTCAACGCGGCCATGACCGCGGGCATCGGGCTCGTGCCGGAGGACCGCAAGGGCCAGGGGCTGCTCCTCGACGCCTCCGTCGAGGAGAACCTCGGCCTGGTCACCCTGCGCGCGGCGACCCGCGGCGGATTCGTCGACCTCAAGGGGCAGCGCGAGGCCGCCGCCCGGGTCGCGAAGCAGCTCGGCGTCCGGATGGCCGGACTCGGCCAGCACGTGCGCACCCTGTCCGGCGGCAACCAGCAGAAGGTCGTCATCGGCAAGTGGCTGCTCGCCGACACCAAGGTGCTGATCCTCGACGAGCCGACGCGCGGCATCGACGTCGGCGCCAAGGTCGAGATCTACCAGCTCGTCAACGAACTGACCGCGGCCGGGGCCGCCGTCCTGATGATCTCCAGCGATCTGCCCGAGGTGCTCGGCATGAGCGACCGGGTGCTGGTGATGGCCCAGGGCCGGATCGCGGGTGAACTCCCGGCCGACGAAGCGACCCAGGACGCGGTGATGGCCCTCGCCGTCAGCACCCCCGCGACCCCCGACACCGGAACCACCACAGTGAGGGACTCCCGTGGCCACTGACACGCTCAAGAGCACATCGGGCGCCGGTGGCGCCTCGGCGGTCCGCCGCCTCCTCCTGGACAACGGCGCGCTGACCGCGCTCATCGTCCTCGTCGTCGCGATGTCGGCGCTGTCCGGCGACTTCCTGACGACCGACAACCTGCTCAACATCGGCGTCCAGGCGGCCGTGACCGCCATCCTCGCCTTCGGCGTCACCTTCGTGATCGTCTCGGCGGGCATCGACCTGTCGGTCGGCTCGGTCGCCGCGCTCTCCGCGACCGTCCTCGCCTGGACGGCCACGTCGCAGGGCGTCCCGGTGTGGATCGCGGTGCTCCTGGCGGTCGCGACGGGCATCGCGTGCGGCCTGGTCAACGGTGTGCTGATCGCGTACGGGAAGCTGCCGCCGTTCATCGCGACGCTCGCCATGCTCTCGGTGGGCCGGGGCCTGTCCCTGGTGATCTCCCAGGGCAGCCCGATCCCCTTCCCCGACTCCGTCTCGCACCTCGGCGACACGCTCGGCGGCTGGCTGCCGGTCCCCGTCCTCGTGATGATCGTGACGGGTCTGATCACGGCGCTGATCCTCGGCCGCACCTACATCGGCCGCTCCATGTACGCGATCGGCGGCAACGAGGAGGCGGCCCGCCTCTCCGGTCTGCGGGTGAAGAAGCAGAAGCTCGCGATCTACGCGCTGTCCGGTCTGTTCGCCGCCGCGGCGGGCATCGTCCTCGCCTCCCGGCTGTCCTCCGCGCAGCCGCAGGCCGCGCAGGGGTACGAACTCGACGCGATCGCCGCGGTCATCATCGGCGGCGCCTCGCTGGCCGGCGGCACGGGCAAGGCGTCCGGCACCCTGATCGGTGCGCTGATCCTCGCGGTGCTGCGCAACGGCCTCAACCTCCTCTCGGTGTCGGCGTTCTGGCAGCAGGTCGTCATCGGTGTCGTGATCGCGCTGGCCGTGCTGCTCGACACGGTGCGGCGCAAGGCGGGGGCGACCCCGGGGGCGGCCGGTACGGGCGGCCCGGGCGGCCGGGCCCGGCAGGCGGGCACCTACGTGCTGGCGGCCGTGGTCGCGGCAGCCGTCGTGGGCGCGATGTCCTTCCTGCACAACGACTCCTCCGGCGGCACGGACCGCAAGGTGGGCCTGTCGCTGTCGACCCTGAACAACCCCTTCTTCGTGCAGATCAGGGCGGGTGCGCAGGAGGAGGCGAAGAAGCTCGGCGCGGACCTCACCGTGACGGACGCGCAGAACGACGCCTCGCAGCAGGCCAACCAGCTGCAGAACTTCACCAGCGAGGGCCTCTCCTCGATCATCGTCAATCCGGTGGACTCGGACGCGGCGGGTCCGGCGGTGCGTGCCGCCAACAAGGCGGACATCCCGGTGGTCGGCGTCGACCGGGGCGTGAACAAGGCCGACACCGCGGCGCTCGTCGCCTCCGACAACGTGGCGGGCGGCAAGCTCGCCGCCAGGACCCTCGCCGACAAGCTGGGCGGCAAGGGCACCATCGTGATCCTGCAGGGCCAGGCGGGCACGTCCGCCAGCCGGGAACGGGGCGCCGGCTTCGCCGCCGGGCTGAAGGACTACCCCGGCATCAAGGTCGTCGCCCGGCAGCCCGCCGACTTCGACCGGACCAAGGGCCTCGACGTCATGACGAACATGCTCCAGGCCCACCCGGACGTCCAGGGCGTCTTCGCCGAGAACGACGAGATGGCGCTCGGTGCGATCAAGGCCCTCGGCTCGAAGGCCGGCAAGTCGGTCGCCGTCATCGGCTTCGACGGAACCCCGGACGGGCTGAAGGCGGTCGAGGCGGGCACCCTGTACGCCTCCGTCGCCCAGCAGCCGAAGGAACTCGGCCGGATCGCGGTGCGCAACGCGCTGGACGCGGCGGAGGGCAAGAAGGTCGACGAGACCGTGAAGGTGCCGGTGAAGGTGGTCACGTCCGAGAACGTGGCCGGGTTCGGCGGCTGACGTCCGCTTCGCGGGCCGGGTCGGGGGCACCTCGCTCCCGGCCCGGCCCGCGGGCACGGGACGGGGGCCGGGACCGGCCCCCTCGGAGGACGGGGTCCGCCCCGTCGACGCGACGAAAGAGTGTGCTGATGGACGACTACGACCTGCTGGTCGTGGGCTCGGCCAACGCCGACCTGGTGGTCGGGGTCGAGCGGCGGCCCGCGGCCGGGGAGACGGTGCTCGGCTCCGATCTCGCCGTGCACCCGGGCGGCAAGGGCGCCAACCAGGCGGTCGCCGCCGCCAGGCTCGGGGCGCGGACGGCCCTGCTGGCCCGGGTCGGTGACGACGCGCACGGGCGGCTGCTGCTCGACGCGCAGCGGGCGGCGGGCGTCGACACCGACGGGGTGCTCGTCGGCGGCGCTCCCACCGGGGTCGCCCTGATCACGGTGGACCCGTCCGGGGACAACAGCATCGTCGTCTCGCCCGGCGCGAACGGACGGCTGACCGCCGGGGACGTCCGCGCGGCCGGGGATCTGCTCCGGGCCTCCCGGGTGGTCTCGGCGCAGCTGGAGATCCCGCTGGAGACGGTCGTCGAGGTCGTCCGCACCCTGTCCTCCGGCAGCCGTTTCGTGCTGAACCCCTCTCCGCCGGCACCGCTGCCCGCGGAGGTGCTGGCCGCCTGCGATCCGCTGATCGTGAACGAGCACGAGGCCCGGGTGGTGCTCGGGGACGCGGCGGGGGCGGCGCCCGAGGACTGGGCGCGGGCGCTGCTCGCCCTCGGCCCGCGCTCGGTCGTCGTCACGCTCGGCGCCGAGGGTGCGCTGGTCGCGGAGGCCGCCGGCACGGCCAGGGTCCCGTCGGTCGCGGTGGAGGCGGTGGACACCACCGGGGCGGGCGACGCGTTCACCGCGGCGCTGGCCTGGCGGCTCGGGGCCGGGGAGCCCCTGGCGGACGCCGCAGCGTACGCGGCCCGGGTGGGCGCCGCCGCCGTCACCCGGAAGGGCGCGCAGGTGTCGTTCCCCACCGCCGAGGAGGTCGGCGCGCTGTGAAGAAGGCCGGAATTCTGAACCGCCATCTCGCCGGGGCCATCGCCGAGTTGGGGCACGGGGACGGGGTGCTGGTGTGCGACGCCGGGCTGCCCGTCCCGGACGGGCCGCGCCTGGTGGACCTGGCGTTCCGGGCGGGGGTGCCGTCGTTCGCGGAGGTCCTCGACGGGCTGCTGGCGGAGCTGGTGGTGGAGGGGGCGACGGCCGCCCGGGAGATCCGGGAGGCCAACCCGGAGGCGGCGGCCCTGCTCGGGGCACGGCTGCCCGCTCTGGACCTGGTCGCGCACGAGGAGCTGAAGTCGCGGTCGGCGGGCGCGCGGCTGATCGTGCGCACCGGCGAGGCGCGGCCGTACGCGAACGTGCTGCTGCGGTGCGGGGTGTTCTTCTAGGGGGTGCCGCACTTTCGAAGGGGCCCGGTCCGTCGACCGGGCCCCTTCGGCTTCCCCTCCGTATCAGAACCCCCGCGATCCCCCCGGATCCCCCTCCAAGAGTCCTGACGCAAGCTAGACCCGCGGACCGCCGGAAAGGTTGCACGGCCTTCCGGTTATTTTTTCCGGCGCCCCCGGCGCCCCCTCGGCACTCCCCCGGCGGGCCCCGGAACGCGGCGTCGCGAAGAGGTCCGTGTTACGTCCTGATCGTGTTACTTGGCGCCCAACGACGTTGCCGCTGCAACGCGTTATGGGTCACGATGTTCGACGTACTGGTGAGTCATACGCGATACACGGGGGTGGATACATGAAGTTCGACATGGGGGCCACGACCCTGGCGGACCTCGGCAAGAGCACGGTCGGATCCAGCGACGATCTGGGCACCCTGATCAAGTGGCTCGTGCAGGCCGCGGAGCCGCTGGAAGGGAAGTTCAACGGAGCCGGCAAGGCCGCGTTCGACTCGTTCAAGAACCGCGCGGACGAGATCACGGACGCGCTGAACGGCTCGCTGGGCGCGATCCTCGGCGGCCAGGGCGGCATGGACACCGCCTTCGGCACCGGTGACACCGAACAGCAGGACAACGCCCACCAGAACATGGGCCAGGCGAACTTCGACGCGGCCCGCTTCGGCGCCCGATAGACGACTCAAGGGGGAATGGGATCATGGGGCAGAACCAGGACCGCCGCTCGTACGACACCGGCGCCTCCACCGAGGTGCAGGGCAGTCTGCAGGGCATCATCGGACAGCTGGAGCGCGTGCTCGGCGACCGCGACCGCGCGGTGCAGGCCGCGATGGCCGAGTTCCAGGCCGACGGCGTCTCCGACGACTACCACGGCAAGGAAGTCCGCTGGAACCGCGCGGCGAACGAGGTCCGCGACATCATCCGCCTCGTCCGCACGACGCTGGAACAGAACGACGGCACCGCCCAGGCGACCCTCGCCAAGGCACGCGCCGCCGTCGACAACATCGGCTGACCGGGGCCCGCTCGGGGCGGCGGCGGTGACCGCGGCCCCGGGCGGGCCGTCACCGTGACCGCCAGCACTCCTGGCAGAAAGGGTTCGTCGTGACGGCCCAGGAGTACGACAGCCAGCTGCTGGAGTCCGTGTCGGTACGACGGCGGCGGCTGCGGGACGCCCTGCTGTTCGGGGCGCAGCGCCAACGCCGTTCGGTGGACGAGCGGTTGGGGAAGGTGTTCGCCGGCGTGGTGATCGCCGCGGTGCTGTGCGCCGGCTGCGTCGGGTGGTCGTTCGTCTCGCACCGGATCATCGGCAAGAGCCCCAACGGCGGCCCTGTGCAGCCCAGTCCGGGCGTCTCGGCACCGTCCTCGCCGGGCCCCTCGGCCCGGCCGTCCGCGTCCTCAGTGACCCCTTCTACCCGGTGATAGGTTCGAAATCGTGATATCTGCGGGGGCTTTGAGTCAGTCGGGGCCGAGTGACCGCACGGCGTTGAGCCGGGTCACCCTCGTCGGTGAGCAACGGCGCGTGGACCTCGTACTGCCGTCCCGGGAACCCGTCGGGCTGCTGCTGCCCGAGGTGCTGCGGCTGCTGGGCGACCGGGTCTCCGACCGCCCCCAGCTCCGGCATCTGGTCACCGCCGACGGCTCCGCGCTCGCCCACGACCAGACCCTGGAGTCCGCGGGAGTGCCGGACGGCGCGGTGCTGCGGCTGGTGCGGGCCGAGGACGCGCCGTCGGCGCCGGTGGTGCACGACGTGAGCGACGAGACCGCCGACGACCTGGACGGACGTGCCTGGCGCTGGCGGCCCGCCGTCCGGCGGATCGTGGCGGGCCTCGCGACGGTCGGCTGGGCGCTCGTGGCCGGACTGGTGGCCCGCGCCGAGTACGGGCACGACGCCGTCGCCGCCGGGCTGCTCGGTGTCGCCGCGGTGGCCGCCCTCGGCGGTGCGCTGCTGGGGCGAGCCGGCCGGCGCGGGCTCGCCGCCACGCTGATCACCACCGGCGGGGCGCTGGGAGTGCTCGGGGCCTGGACGCTGGGCGACGCCCGCGACTGGCCGGAGTCGGTGCAGCCGGCGGGCGCCGGGGCGGCCGTCGTCGTGACGCTGGTGCTGCTCGGCCGGTTCACTCCGCTGGGGCGCGGCGGGCTGGTCGGCGGCGCCGCGCTCGCCGTGACGGGGGTCTGCTGGGAGGCGGCCGTCGTCTCGCAGTCGGGCATGGCGGACGCCGGGGAGCAGGCCCGGGTCGGGGCCGTGCTCGCCGTCGGGTCCGTCGTCGTGCTCGGGCTGCTGCCCCGGCTGGCGCTGATGGCGTCCGGGCTGTCCGGTCTCGACGACCGGCGGTCGGGCGGCGTCTCGGTGAGCCGCTACCAGGTGTCGGCGGCGCTCGCCGCCACCCACCGGGGGCTGGCGCTGGCGACCGTCACCGTGGCCCTCTCCGCGGCGGCCGCGGGTGTCCTCGCCCTGCGGGACCCCTCCGTGTGGACGGTGCTGCTCGCGGCCGTCACCACGGCGGTACTGGCACTGCGGGCCCGCGCCTTCCCGCTGGTCGCCGAGGTCGTGGTGCTGCTGGCGGCGGCCGCCGTGCTCGCGGTGCGGCTGCTGACGGCGTGGCTGGACCGGTCCGGCGCCGCCGGGCCGCTGGCCGTGCTGACCGGGCTCGCGGTGCTGCCGCTCCTGGTGCTCGCGGTGCAGCCCGCCGAACATGTGCGCGTACGGCTGCGGCGGGCCGGCGACGTACTCGAATCCGTCGGTGTGATCGCCCTGTTCCCGCTGGTTCTCGGCGTCTTCGGCGTGTACGGACGACTGCTCGACACCTTTGCTTGATCTGAGGGGCGGACATGGCGCAGGAACAGGGTCAGGGAGGGGACTGGCAGCGGGACGTGCTGCGCCGGCTGGGACAGGCCGCCGCGGAGCCGCGTGCCGAGGGGCCCGCGGGTGCCGCCGGTCAGGCCGGAGCCGCGGGGCACACCGAGGTGCCCGGAGCCGTGGCGCGGACCGGGGGTGCCGGACCCGCCGGTGCCGCGGGAATCCCGGACGCCGCGGGTCCCGCCGAGGCCGGGCAGCCGTCCGGTCCTGCGGCCCGGCGAGCCGAGCCGGCGTTGCGGCTCGTGCATCCGCCCCGGCCCGGTGAGCCGTCGGCCGCCGCGCCCGCGCGGACCCCGGAACCGGCGTCCCCGGCCCACGCCGGCGGGCCTGCCGTACCGCCGGCGCCCGCGCGGTACGCCGGACCGGCCGGGCCGGTGACTCCCGTGCACCCGTCCGGTCCGGGCGGTCCCACCACCCCCGCGCACCCGGCCCCGGAGTCCTCGGTCCCCGTGCACCCCGCCCCCGCCCCGGCCCGGGAGTCCGCGGTGCCGCCGGCCCGCCCGGCGGCGCCCGCGCCCCTGCGCCCCGGCCGGCCCGGTGAGCCGTCCGGCACCGCCGCCCGGCCGGACCCGGCGCGGTCGGCGGCCGGCGAGGGGCAGCCGGGCAGCAGCCCGGTCCCGCGGGGGCACGGGGACCCGCGGCTGCCCACGACGGCCCCGGAGTCCGTACCCACCGTCGATCCGCGGCTCGCACGGGCCCTGGGACGGCCGCAGCACGGGGACTCGGTCACCCGGCGCACCGGACGCTCGCTGCGCCGGCTCACCGCGTCGGCCGCGCACGACGTGGCCGAGGAGACCCGCATCGCCAAGGAGCTGCAGCAGCCCGTCACCACCGGACGCGTGATCGCGGTGACCTCGATCCGCGGCGGGGTCGGCAAGTCCACCGTCTCGGCGCTGCTGGGCCGGACCTTCAACCACTACCGCCACGACCCCGTGCTCACCCTGGAGGCGGACGCCGCGCTCGGCACCCTGCCCGTGCGGATGGGCGCGGAGTCGGTCCGCTGGGCGTGCGCCGACCTCGCACAGATCCTCAGTCCGTCGATGCGGCTCAACGACGTCACCGGCTACCTGGTGCCGGTCGCCGACGGCGGCTGGCTGCTCCCGGCGAGCCGGGGCCGCGTCGGCGCACCGCTGGACGTGCCCACGTACCGCACGGTGACCCTGGCGCTGCGCCGCTACTTCGCGGTGACCGTGGTGGACTGCGAGAGCCTGCCCGGCGAGGTGGCCCGTACGGCGATGGACACCGCGCACGCCCGGGTGGTCGTCGCGCCCACGACCGCCGAGGGTGTCAACGGCACCCGCCAGGTCCTCAACTGGCTGGCCCAGCTGCCGCACGCGGCGCTCGCCTCCACGGTGGTCGCGCTCACCGCGGGCTCGCCCGACCTGGTGCTGGACGTCAGGGCGGCCACCGCGCATCTGAAGGAGACGGGCGTCACCGTGATCCCCCTCCCCTACGACCGTCACCTGGCGGGCGGCGGACCGATCCGCACGGACCTGCTCGGGCAGGCCACCCGCGACGCCACGGTCCGCCTCGCCGCCGAGGCCATGCAGCGCGCGACGAGGGTGCGATGACCGTCCGCCGCACCGCCGCGCCCCGCCACGTCACAGGACCCGTACGAGAAAGGGTCCGTCCGTGACCCAGAGTCTGATGCACCGGCCCGCCCGCTCCACCCGCCCGCTCGCGCCCGCCGAGCCGCGCACGGTCGAACCGCCGCCGAACCTGCCCGAGGGCAAGCTCGGCAACGCGGCGACGGCCCTGCTGCCGATGGCCGGCGTCATGGGATCGGTCGTCATGATGACGGTCATCCGCAACAGCCAGTTCGCGGCCCTCGGGGCGATGGTGCTGGTCATCGCGCTGCTCGGCGCGGTGGGCCTGTTCCTGTCCCAGCGCGGCAAGGCACAGCGCACCCGGCGGGCCCAGCGCGAGCGCTACCTGGAGTATCTGGAGGAGCTGCGGGAGGAGTTCGGGGCGGCCGAGCGGGACCGCCGGCAACTGGCCCGGGTCCTCAACCCGCCTCCGGAGGGGCTCTACGACCTCGTGCGGGATCCGGCGCGGCTGTGGGAGCGACGCCGGCAGGACCCCGACTTCCTGCGGGTGCGGGTGGGCACGGGCGACGTGCCGGTGCAGGAGATGGCCATCGGGTCGAACTCCGGCGGGGTGATGACACCGCCGGACCCCTTCATGCTCAACGAGGCGCGGGCGCTGCTCGCGCGGTACTCGGTCGCCGGCGACTGCCCGCTGACGGTGCCGCTGGACCGGGCGGGCAACGTGAGCATCGTCGGCGACCGCGAAGGAGTCCTGCGGGTCGCCCGCGCGCTGCTCGTCCAGGCCGCCGTCACCCACGCGCCCGACGACGTCGCCGTCGCGCTCGGCGTCCCCGGGGAACGGCTGGCCGACTGGGAGTGGGCCAAGTGGCTGCCCCACGTGCTCGATCCGCAGGAGCAGGACGGCCCCGTCGCCGCCCGCCGGATCGCGCCCAGCCTGGCGCAGCTCGCCGCGCTCTGCCGCCACGAACTCGGGCAGCGCGCCTCGTACGCGGCGGAGGTGCGCCGTGGGCTGTCCGGCCGGGACGCCCTGCGGATGGCGAGCCGGCTGCTGGTGATCAGCGACGAGTACGGCGGGACGGCCGCCGAACTCCCCCGGCCCGACACCGTGGTGGAGCTCCCGGACATGGGCGTCACCGTGCTGCACCTGCTGGAGCAGCAGGTGCACGAGCCGGACCGGGTCGGCGTCCGCATCCGCGTCGTCGGCGACCAGGTGACCGTCGAGGACCTGCGCGAGCCGTCCCCGGTCGCGCAGGGCACCGCCGACCCGGTGACGGCGGCGGGCGCCGAGGGGCTGGCGCGGCTGCTCGCCCCGCTGCGGCTGTCGGCGGAGTCCGCGGCCGAGGGCACCCCGGTGTCCGGTGCCGTGGACTTCCCGGGCCTGCTCGGCATCGAGGACCCGGCCGCACTGGACCTGGCACGGCTGTGGGCGCCGCGCGGCGAACGTGAGTTCCTACGGGTGCCGATCGGCCTGACCGACCGTCACGAACCGGTGCTGCTGGACCTGAAGGAGTCCTCGGAACTGGGCATGGGGCCGCACGGGCTGTGCGTGGGCGCGACCGGATCCGGCAAGAGCGAACTGCTGCGCACCCTGGTGCTCGCGCTGACCGCCTCCCACCCCCCGGAGGACCTCGCGCTGGTCCTGGTCGACTACAAGGGCGGCGCCACCTTCGCGCCGTTCACCGAACTGCCCCACGTGGCCGGGGTGATCACGAACCTGGAGAACCAGGCCGGGCTCGTCGAGCGCGTCCACACCAGCCTCGCCGGCGAGGTCAAGCGCCGCCAGCAGGTGCTGAAGGACGCCGGCAACGTCGCCGACATCGGGCACTACGCGGCTCTGCGCGCGGCCGGGCGCCCGGACCTGGAGCCGCTGCCCCATCTGTTCGTCGTCATCGACGAGTTCGGTGAACTCCTCACCGCCAAGCCGGACTTCATCGACCTGTTCCTGTCGATCGGGCGCATCGGCCGCTCCATCGGAGTGCACCTGCTGCTGTCCAGCCAGCGGATCGAGGGCGGCAAGCTGAAGGGGCTGGACACCTACCTCTCGTACCGCCTCGGTCTGCGCACCTTCTCCGCCGACGAGTCGCGCACGGTGCTCGACACCACCGACGCCTTCCACCTGCCGCCGCTGCCGGGCTTCGGCTATCTGAAGGTCGACACCTCGATGTACGAGCGGTTCAAGGCGGGATACGTCTCCGGCGCCTACCGCGGCCCGGCCCGGCAGGCGGACCGGGAGGAGGAACCGCTCGCCTGGCCCTACCCGGCCTTCAACACCCTCGACGCGGCCCCGGCCGAGGGCGCCGCCGAGCCCGCCGCCACCAAGCGGGAGACCGGCCCGACCGTGATGTCCGTGATGGTGGACCAGCTCACCGGCGCGGCGCCGCCGGTACGCCGGATCTGGCTGCCGCCGCTGCCCGGCGCCGTGACGCTGGACGCCGCCGCGGGGCCCGTCCGGGTGACCGAGCGCGGGCTGCACCTGGCCGCCGGCCTGGCCGGGGCGATGCGGGTGCCCCTCGGGGTGCTGGACGACCCGGCCAGCCAGTGGCAGGGCAAGTGGCTGCTCGACCTGACCGTGGCCGGCGGGCACGCGGCCGTCATCGGCGGCCCGCAGTCCGGCAAGACGACACTGCTGCGCACCCTCGCGCTGTCCCTGGCGACCACGCACACCCCGTACGACGTCGCCGTCTACGGGCTCGACCTGGTCGGCGGAGGCCTGTCGGCGCTGGCCGGGCTGCCGCACGTGGGCGGGATCGCGGGGCGCGCCGACCACGAGCGGGCCGCCCGGACGGTCGCCGAGGTGCGCTCGATGCTGGCCACCCGCGAGGAGCTCTTCCGCGAGCACGGCATCGACTCCGTCGACCAGCTGCGCCGGCTGCGGGCGCAGGGCCGCCTGGCCGAGCTCGGCTCGACCGACGTCGTCCTGCTCGTCGACGGATTCGGGGCGCTGCGCGACGAGTTCGCCGAGCTCGACGACTCGGTGACCGACCTGCTCAAGCGCGGCGGCGGCTACGGCATCCACGTGGTCGCCGGCATGCTGCGCTGGAACGACGTCCGCATCGCCACCCAGTCCATGTTCGGCACCCGCGTCGAACTGCGGCTGAACGACCCGGCCGACTCCTCCGTCGACCGCAAGCTGTCCGAGACGCTCTCCGCGGACACCCCGGGCCGGGTCCTCACGGACGGGAAGCTGTTCGCCCAGGTCGCGCTGCCGCGCATCGACGGCACGCCGTCCACGGACGACCTCGGCCCCGCGCTGGAGGAGGCCGCGCGCACGATCCGGGCCACCTGGCACGGTGACGTCGCGCCGCCGGTCCGGGTGCTGCCCACCCGGATGCCCGCCGCGCAGCTGCCCTCCGTGGCCGCCGAGCCGCACCGGGTGCCGCTCGGCGTCGACCAGGACGCGCTGGCGCCCGCCCTCCTCGACCTGTTCGGGAGCGACCAGCACCTGCTGATCCTCGGCGACAACGAGTGCGGCAAGACCAACCTGCTGAAGCTGATCGCCGGGCAGCTCGTCGAGCGGTACAGCGACGAGGAGCTGGTCTTCGGCGTCTTCGACCCGCGCCGGGGGCTGCGCGGGGTGATCCCGGAGGCGTACCGCGGCGGCTACGCGCACAACGCGAAGCTGTCCGCCGCGCTGGCCGGCGGCATCGCGAGCGAGCTGGAGAAGCGGCTGCCGGAGAGCGCGGACCCGGACACGCTCGGCACCGAGCCCGCCTTCACCGGGCCGCGGATCGTGATCCTGGTCGACGACTACGACATCCTGACCACGGCGGGCCAGCAGCCGCTGACGCCCTTCCTGCCGTACGTCTCCTCCGCGCAGGACATCGGGTTGCACTTCGTCATCGCCCGCCGCCTCGCCGGCTCCTCGCGCGCCCTGTACGAACCGCTGCTGACGACCCTGCGCGAGACCGGTACCGCGGCACTGGTGATGACCGGTGACCGGACCGAGGGGCAGCTCTTCCCCGGCCTGTACGCGTCCGCGCAGCCGCCGGGCCGCGGGACGATCGTCCGCCGCGGCCGGCACCACCAGCTCGTCCAGACCGCCCTCTCCGACCCCGAGGAAGCCGAACGCCCGTGACCAAGGACGTCATAGCCCTCACCCCGAAGATGCCCGACATCTGGGACCTGCTGGCCGGCCTGTACGCGGGCGGCCCCGACATGGACGTGTCCGCGGCGGCCGACGGCGCGGTCATCCAGCTCCACGGTCCTGGCGGGCGCCCGCTCGTCTCCGTCGAGGCGCCGGTCCTGGTGCAGGT
Source organism: Streptomyces sp. NPDC026417 (assembly GCF_055567695.1). Classification (NCBI taxonomy): domain Bacteria; kingdom Bacillati; phylum Actinomycetota; class Actinomycetes; order Kitasatosporales; family Streptomycetaceae; genus Streptomyces; species Streptomyces sp. NPDC026417. Next base: position 11,841 of record NZ_JBVHPY010000001.1, on the reverse strand, counting down.
GCCGGGCGAGGCCCGGCGCCTCCTCGGCCGGCCGGAGGACGACGTCCCCGTGCCGTTCTGGTGGACCGAGGCCCGCGCCTCCACGGCGGTGCCGGAGGCGGAACGGCTCGCCGGTTCGGTCTGCGGCCGGCTGAACGCCCTGCTGGGCGGCGTCACCTGGCCGTCCGGCGCGGCCCGTACGGACGTCGTGGACCTCTCGGCCGTACCGGCACCGGAGACCACCGCGGACGAGGCCGGCAGCGCCGCGGACGCGGAGCGCCCGGCCGCCGGCCCGGAGGGCGACGAGGCCGACGTGACGGCGCGCGTCGCGGTCGGCCTGCCCGCCGTGGACGTGCTCACCGACAGCACCGCCGTCGTGCTGGCCGACCGGCCGGTGGTCGCCCTGACGTCCTGGCTCTCGGAGATCCTGCGCGCGGCGTCCGGCTCGCGCCGCGCCCTGCAGATCGTGACCCCGCCGCACGTCCGGCTCAGCCAGGCCGCGCGCACCACCCTGGCGCAGGTGCCCAACCGCTGGGTCGTCCAGGACCCGGACTGCGGCTACTACGACGGGCTGTCCGGGGCCGTACTGCGCTGGCAGGGCGGCACCTTCACGCCCGCCCTCACCGCCGACGGGAGGGCGACGGTCGCCGAGGCCTTCACGGCGACCGGCCCGACGGCCGAGAGGCAGCTCCACGTCGCGTTCCGCACCCGGCACGCCGCCGATGCCAACCTGCTCCTGGGCGGGGCGCTGGAGACGGCGTGGCGGACGCTGACCGGTGGGCCGCCCGCGGGCTGGGGCACCGCGGAGCCGGTCAACCTGCCGTGGTCGCCGCGCCAGTTGACGGACCTCGCCCACGGGCGGGCGCCGGCCGCGACCCATCTCGTCGCCGTGGGCGACCCGGGCCGGCCCGCGGTCGGCACCCTCCGGGTGACGCGTACGGCGGCCGGGGTGGAGGAGGACGTGCACCTCGTCCTCGGTTTCGGCGCGGACGAGGACCTGCCGCTGGACGCGGTCCAGGGTCTCGCGGAGACGCTGGTGGGCGAGCACTCGCTGGTCACGCTGCTCGCCTCGGTGCGCCGGGCCCGCCGTGACCTGACCACGCCCCCGCTGCTGGAGGCCCCGCCGGTGCCGTTCTCCTTCACGCTGGGCCCCGACGAGGTGCGCGGCATGGGCCTGGACCACGCCCGCCGCCCGCCCGTCGCCGTCCGTCCCGTCCCGTTGGGGCCCGCCGCCAGGCCCGCGCTGCACTATCCCCTCGGGGACGGGACGGATGCGCAGTCCTGGACGACCTTCCAGCAGCTCACCCGGCACCTGAAGCAGGGCTAGCGGGTGCTGTCCGACGCGGGCGCCCGGCCTTCGCCGGGTGTCCGCGTCACAGGGCGTGCGCCGCGAACCGCTCCGCCGTCTCCGCCAGCACCTCGCGTCCGTCCCGCGCCCACAGCCCGTCGTTGAACAGCTCGACCTCGATGGGACCGCGGTAGCCGGCGGCCTCCACGTACCCGCGCCACTCCCGGAGGTCGACCGCGCCGTCCCCCAGCTGCCCGCGTCCGGTGAGGGCACCCTCCGGCAGCGGGGTCGTCCAGTCCGCGAGCTGGAAGGTGTGGATGCGCCCGCCCGCACCGGCCCGGGCGATCTGCCGCGGCGCGGTGTCGTCCCACCAGACGTGGTACGTGTCCACCGCGACGCCCACCTGGTCCGCCGGGAAGCGTTCCGCGAGGTCCAGCGCCTGGGCAAGGGTGGAGACCACGCAGCGGTCGGAGGCGAACATCGGGTGCAGCGGCTCGATCGCGAGCCGGACACCGTGCCCGGCCGCGTAGGGCCCGAGCTCCGCCAGGGCGTCGGCGATCCGCCCCCGGGCGCCGCGCAGGTCCTTCGATCCGGCGGGCAGGCCGCCGGAGACCAGCACCAGCGTGTCGGTGCCGAGGATCGCGGCCTCCTCGATCGCCGCCCGGTTGTCGTCCAGGGAACGGGCCCGCTCGCGCGGATCGATCGCCGTGAAGAAGCCGCCGCGGCACAGCGTGGTCACGGCGAGCCCCGCGTCGCGCACCAGCTTCGCCGCCGCCTCGACACCGTACGACCGGACGGGCTCCCGCCACAGGCCGACGGCGGGTACGCCCAGGTCCACGCAGGCGGCGGTCAGTTCGGGCAGCGAGAGCTGCTTCACCGTCATCTGGTTGACGGAGAGACGGGAGAGGTCCTCGGTGCTCACTGGGCGACTCCGTACACGGCCAGCAGGTTCTTCATACGGGACTCCGCCAGCGCCGGGTCGGGGAACAGGCCGAGTCCGTCGGCGAGTTCGTAGGCGCGGGCGAGGTGCGGGAGCGAACGGGCCGACTGCAGACCGCCCACCATCGTGAAGTGGGACTGATGGCCGGCGAGCCAGGCCAGCAGGACCACCCCGGTCTTGTAGAAGCGGGTCGGCGCCTGGAAGAGGTGGCGCGACAACTCGACCGTGGGATCGAGCAGTTCACGGAACCCTTTGGTGTCCCCCGTGTCGAGGACGCGCACGGCCTCGGCGGCGAGCGGGCCCAGCGGGTCGAAGATGCCCAGCAGGGCGTGACTGAAGCCCCGCTCGTCGCCCTCGATCAGCTCCGGGTAGTGGAAGTCGTCGCCCGTGTAGCAGCGCACGCCCTTCGGGAGTCTGCGGCGCAGGTCGACCTCCCGCCGCGCGTCCAGGAGGGAGACCTTGATGCCGTCGACCTTGTCGGGGTGCGCGGCGATCACCTCCAGGAAGGTGCCGGTCGCGGTGTCGAGGTCCGTCGAGCCCCAGTAGCCCTCCAGCGCCGGGTCGAACATCGGTCCCAGCCAGTGCAGGACGACGGGCTCGGCGGACTGGCGCAGCAGACGGCCGTAGACGTCGAAATAGTCCTCGGCGCTCGTCGCCGCCGCGCACAGCGCGCGGGACGCCATGAGGATCGCCTGCGCGCCCGCCGACTCCACGAGCGCGAGCTGCTCCTCGTAGGCGGCCCGCACGTCGTCGAGCGAACCGGAGGCGATCTGGTCGGTGCCCACCCCGCAGGCGATCCGGCCGCCGACCGCCCGCGCCTCGGCGGCGGAGCGCCGGATCAGCTCGGCCGCTCCGGCCCAGTCCAGGCCCATCCCGCGCTGGGCGGTGTCCATCGCCTCGGCGACACCGAGCCCCTGCGCCCACAGATGGCGCCGGAAGGCGAGGGTCGCGTCCCAGTCGACGGCGGCCGGGGAGTCGGGGGTCGTGTCGGCGTACGGGTCGGCCACGACGTGCGCGGCCGAGAAGACGGTACGGGAGGTGAAGGGCGCGCCGGACGACAGGGCGAGCGGCTCGGAGCGCGGGGTGTAGGCGCGCAGGGCGCCGCCCGCGCCGGGCAGTCGGATCGTCACAGCGAGATCTCCGGTACGTCGAGGCGGCGGCCCTCGGCCGAGGACCTGAGGCCCAGTTCGGCGAGCTGGACACCGCGGGCGCCGGCCAGCAGGTCCCAGTGGTAGGGGGTGCCGGCGTGGACGTGCCGCAGGAACAGTTCCCACTGGGCCTTGAAGCCGTTGTCGAACTCGGCGTTGTCCGGCACCTCCTGCCACTGGTCGCGGAAGGAGTAGGTGGCCGGGATGTCCGGGTTCCAGACCGGCTTCGGCGTGGCACTGCGGTGCTGCACACGGCAGTTGCGCAGCCCGGCGACCGCCGAGCCCTCCGTGCCGTCCACCTGGAACTCGACGAGTTCGTCGCGGTTCACGCGCACCGCCCAGGAGGAGTTGATCTGCGCGACGATGCCGCCCTCCAGTTCGAAGATGCCGTACGCGGCGTCGTCGGCGGTGGCGTCGTAGGGCTTGTCCTGCTCGTCCCAGCGCTGGGGGAGGTGGGTGGCGGTGACGGCCTGGACCGAGGCGACCCGGCCGAACAGCTCGTGCAGCACGTACTCCCAGTGGGGGAACATGTCGACGACGATGCCGCCGCCGTCCTCGGCACGGTAGTTCCAGGAGGGGCGCTGGGCGGACTGCCAGTCGCCCTCGAAGACCCAGTAGCCGAACTCGCCCCGCACGGACAGGATCCGCCCGAAGAAGCCCCCGTCGATGAGCCGCTTGAGTTTCAGCAGGCCCGGCAGGAACAGCTTGTCCTGAACGACGCCGTGCCGGATGCCCGCCGCCCGGGCCAGCCGGGCCAGCTCCAGGGCGCCGTCCAGGCCGGTCGCGGTCGGCTTCTCGGTGTAGACGTGCTTCCCGGCGGCGATCGCCTTCCTGATCGCCTCCTCGCGCGCGGACGTGACCTGCGCGTCGAAGTAGATGTCGACGGCCGGGTCGGCGAGCACCGCGTCCAGGTCGGTCGACCAGTGCTCCAGACCGTGGCGCTCCGCCAGCGCCCTCAGGGCGTGCTCGCGCCGCCCGACGAGCACCGGTTCGGGCCACAGCACGGTGCCGTCGCCGAGGTCGAGACCGCCCTGCTCGCGCAGGGCGAGGATCGAGCGGACGAGGTGCTGGCGGTATCCCATGCGCCCCGTCACGCCGTTCATGGCGATACGCACCGTCTTGCGTGTCACGTGATTCCCTCCGTACGCGTCCGGCGCCGCGCGCGCTCACAGGTGAGCGTGACAGCAAGCGCTTTCTATACGCAGGAGAAGCTAACCGCTGCACGGGCCATCGGACAAGACCGTGTGGACCGCGAGATGTTCGACGGTGCGGACAAGAGGTACGGTCGCGCGGCGGGGGGTGCGGCAGCGCACGGCCGATCGGGCCGTGGCGGCCGGCGTACGGCCCCGGGACCGACCGAGAAACGCGCGACCGGAGGAACGACGAGATGACGGTGACCCTGGCGGACGTGGCGGCGCGCGCGCAGGTCTCGCCCGCGACGGTGTCGCGTGTGCTGAACGGGAACTACCCGGTGGCTGCCTCCACGCGCGAGCGGGTGCTGCGGGCCGTGGACGAGCTGGACTACGTGCTGAACGGGCCCGCGAGCTCGCTGGCCGCCGCCACGTCCGACCTGGTCGGCATCCTGGTCAACGACATCGCCGACCCCTTCTTCGGGATCATGGCGAGTGCCGTCCAGGGCGAGATCGGCGGACCGGCGGGGCTACCCGGGCACGCCTCGGGCGTGCTCGGGGGCGGGCGCGCGGGCGGTGAGCGCCTCGCCGTCGTCTGCAACACGGGCGGTTCCCCCGAACGGGAGCTGACCTACCTCACCCTCCTGCAGCGTCAGCGGGCCGCCGCGGTGGTCCTGACCGGCGGCGCCGTCGAGGACGCGACGCATGCGGCGGCGGTCGCGGCGAAGCTGCGCAGGCTGACGGAGGCCGGGACCCGGGTCGTCCTGTGCGGACGGCCGCCCGCGCCCGGGGACACCGGGGCGATCGCGCTCACCTTCGACAACCGCGGGGGCGGGCAGCGGCTCACCGAGCATCTGATCGGGCTCGGGCACCGGCGCATGGGGTACATCGCGGGGCCCGAGGAGCGGACGACGACGCGGCACCGGCTGGAGGGGCATCAGGCCGCGCTGGCGGCGCACGGGATCGAGGACGATCCCCGGCGGATCGTGCACGGCCGGTACGACCGGCGGGCCGGGTACGAGGCGACGCTCGAACTCCTGCGGCGCGAGCCGGAGTTGACGGCCGTCGTGGCCGCCAACGACACCGTCGCGCTCGGGGCGTGCGCCGCGCTGCGGGATTCCGGGCTGCGGATTCCCGAGGACGTGTCGGTGGCCGGCTTCGACGATCTGCCGTTCAGCATCGATGTGGTGCCCTCGCTCACGACCGTGCGGTTGCCGTTGTCCGAGGCGGGGGCGCGGGCGGGGCGGATCGCGATGGGGCGGGAGGAGCCGCCGCCGGGGGGGATCGCGACGGTTCGGGGTGAGCTGATGGTGCGTGGCTCCACGGGGGGTCCCCGGGGCTGATGTCCCCGGGTGCGCTCTCTTTCCCGCGGGGCGGGTCGGCGTGCGGTGCCGCGTCCGGTCCCGGGCTGCGGTTCGAGCGGGCTCGGCCCTCCGGCGCACCCCCGGCACCGCGGGTCCGCGTCGCCCCGGGGTGGGCCGGCGACCCCGGCGGGTACGGGGTGCCGTTCCAGGAGGCTCACTCCCCCCTCGTACATCGGCACCCCGCGCCCCGGCGAGCGCCGTGGCGGGCCCACTCCCCCTCGTACATCGGCACCCCGTATGCCGGCCGGCGCCGGGTGGGACGGCTGACCCGGCGCCAACGGAGAGCCGCCCGGGTGGGCCCACTCCCCCGCACGCAGCAGCACCCCGCGTCCCGGCGAGCGCCGTGGCGGGCCCACTCCCCCTCGTACATCGGCACCCCGTGTGCCGGCCGGCGCCGGGTGGGACGGCGAACTTGGCGTCGGCTACCGCGAGCTGGTCCTGGGGACGAACGACGCCCTGGCCCCGGCCCGCCGCAACTACCAGCGCCACGGCTTCGTCCTCGTCGCCGAGAAGCCCCACCGCTCTTTCGGTGCGGAGCTGGTCGGCCAGGACTGGCGTCCGGATCTGCACGGCGCGGCGCAGTGACGGCCGTGCCGCGCGGCACCCGGCGGGTAGGGTCCGCCCCATGCTGTGCTGTCCCGGGGGACACCGGACCCCCGGCCGGGCCACCGCGCCCGGGGCTCCGTAGCGAGGTGCAAAAGTGAAACTGGCCTTCTCCACCCTTGGCGTCCCCGGACTCCCCGTCCCCGACGTCGTACGACTCGCCGCAACGCACGGTTACCACGGTGTCGAGCTGCGGGCGCACCCCGAGGAACCGGTGCACCCGGGCCTCGGCCCGGCCGAACGGGCGGACGTCGCGGCCGAGTTCAAGGCGGCCGGCGTCGAGATCCTGGGCCTGGCGGGGTACCCGCGGGTCGCGGCACCCGGCGAGGACGGGCCGGTCCTGGACGAAATCAGACAACTCCTGGACCTGGCCCGGGACGTGGGCGCCCCCTTCGTCCGGGTCTTCCCCGGCGGCGGCGACCTGAGCCCGGACGAGGCGGACGCGACGGCGGCCCGGCGCCTGGGCACGGCGGCGGAGTACGCGGCGGACCTCGGCGTGCGGATCCTGCTGGAGACCCACGACTCCCACCGCACCGGTGCCGACGCGATGCGCGTCCTGGGCGCGGTCGGCCACGCCAGGGTCGGCGCGCTCTGGGACGTCATGCACACCTGGCTGGGCGGCGAGCAGCCGTCGGCGACGTACGCAGCCCTGTCCCCGCATCTGGGCTACGTCCAGGTGAAGGACATCGCGTCACCGGACGACACGACGCCGCTGCTGCTGGGCACGGGCGTCCTCCCGCTCACCGAGTGCGTGGAACTGCTGTCCCGCGAGGGCTGGGACGGCTGGCTGTGCTGGGAGTACGAGAAGCGGTGGTACGAGTCCGCGCCGCCGCTGGAGCCACTGCTGGCCCCCGGCCGCGACCATCTCGCCCGGCTGCTGAACGAGTCGGCGTAGAACGGCCGCGCCGGCGCCCCGCACCCGCACCCGCACCCGCACCCGCACGGAGCGGACCGGAACGCACCCCGGGGCAGGGGGGGGGGGGGGGGGGGGGGGGGGGGGGGGGGGGGGGGGGGGGGGGGGGGGGGGGGCCCGCCTCCCCCCCCCCCCCCCCCCCCCCCCCCCCCCCCCCCCCCCCCCCCCCCCCCCCCCGGGCCGGGACGGGGAGCGACGCGGAAGCGCGACCCCGCCCCCGCTACTCGTGGGTGGCCCGCACCGAGTCCAGGTCGGGACGCGGCACCGCGACCGTGCCGCGCGGTGCGGCCCCGTCCGTCCCGTTCCGGGCGGCGGACGGCGCGGACAGCGTGGATTTCTGCGCCGTCTGCGCGGGAGGAAGCCCCTCGTAGTACGGGCTGTACTTCACGAGGGAACTGCCCGCGCTGATGGCGGACCCGGCCGCGGTCAGCCCGGACGCCGAGACCGAGCCGGTGCCGCCGAAGGCGACGACCACGTTGACCGCGGCCGCCTGCTCCCGCAGGTACGTCGCGTCGGCCTCGGGCAGCGCCGTCTCGTCGGTCCACAGCACGGGACCGTAGGAGAGCATGCCGGTGCTCGCGGAGACACCACCGCGCCAGCTGTCCGACCAGGCGAGGCCGACCATGGCCGGCGAGGTCCACCAGAACCGGGCGAGGGCGGCGGACGTACCGTCGTGCCCGCTGGCGCTGATCGGGTAGTACGACCAGGTGTCGGGCCAGTTGGAGAGGTAGGTGTGGGTGAGCGCGTACTTCGCCGAGGCGCCCACCGGCACGACGGCGGTCTCGTCGGGGTCGAGCGAGTTGAGGTACGACGTGACCGACGAGGTCAGCGTGTTGCCGTCGTTGAGGACGACCGTGCCCTTGCCGCCGTACCCGAGGGCGCCGGCCGCGGCGGAGGCCGCCATCGCCGAGTGGTAGTCGGTGCCGGTGGCGAGGAAGACGTAGTCGGGCGCGCCGGTCACGGCCTTGGCGACCGCCACGGACGTGGAGTAGCGCGAGGTGCCCGCCAGCCGCTTCGGCGTGAAGCCGAGGGAACCGACCTTGCTCGCGACGGTGCTGGACAGGATGTCCGTGCCGCCGACCAGGTAGACCGTGGCGCCGGGCTTCAGCGTGCGCTTCAGCTCGGTCTGCACGGCGGCCGACAGCGAGGTCTCCGACGTCATCAGCAGGGGCCCCTGCTTCTGGCCGGCGAGGCTCTGGCCGGTCAGGGCGTAGGACGGGCTGTCCTTGCTGACGAGGACGGCCGACTTGGCGTCGATGAGGCCGGGCTCGCGCTGTCCGACCGTGTTCCAGGTCCAGCGGGACGCGGCCACGTTGGTGCCGTAGGAGTCCGCGCCCCAGACCCGGGCGACGCTCTGGCCGCGCAGCGGCTGCCAGGCCGGGTCGAGGACCGACGACGTGCCCGGAGGCAGCGGCATCTTCGTGACGTCGCCGGTGGCGACGTCCACGATCCGGGGGATCGCGACGTCCTCGTCGGTCCCGTTGGTGACGACGATGCGCGTGCCGGTCGGCGACCACGCAGGGGCGTGCGCGTCGTCGTCGAAGGTGAGCTGGCGCTCCCCCGTGCCGTCGACGCCGACGACGAACAGCCGGCTGTCGCGGACGAAGGCCACCTGGGTGCCGTCGGGCGAGATCGCGGGGTCGTCCCCGGTGTCGGCCAGCTTGGTGAAGGCGCGGCTGGTGGCGTCGTACAGCCAGATCGCCGAGCCGGTCGGCGAACCGCAGGTGTCCCCGGTGCGGACGAACGCGATCAGGCCGTTGACGGACGCGCTCGGCTTGCGGTCGCAGCCGTCCTCCGCGGTGGCGAACAGCGGCTGCGCGTAGCGGGAGCCGTCCGAGGGCGCGTAGCGCAGGCGGCCGCCGCCGGAATAGACGACCGTGCCGCCGTCGAAGAGGAAGGTCGGGTCCCCCACCGAGGTCATGGAGCCCTGCTCCTGGATCTTGACCAGGGTGGAGCCCGTGTAGCGGCGGGTCTCGACGCGGTTGTCCTTCACGTACGCGACCCGGCTGCCGTCGGGCGACCAGGACGGCTGCCGCGCGCCCGAGACGAAGTCGGTGTAGGTGCCGGAGCCCGGCTCGGTCGTCTGGACGACGTCGCGTGCGCCGTTGACGAACATCAGCTTGCCGTCCGCGGCCTGCCAGGTGACAGGGCCCGCGGCCGCCGCGCCCGGCGCGGTGGCCATGCCGGCGGCCACGGCGACGGCGGTGCCCAGTGCCGCGAGCACGCGGCGTCTTCGATTCTTCATGTGCCCCCCCAAAAGTGATGAAAGAGCTGTCGTTCACCTCCCCGGTGCGGAACGGAAACGTCACGTTCCTCCGCGACAGCTGCGCCACTGTAGCCGCGCAGGTGATCAGAAAGGAACAGCTTTCAATCAGCTGTCACCGGCGCGCCCCCGGCCGAGTCCGCCGGTGGCGGCCCCTTCCCGGTTACTGTGCACACCCTTGACTGGAAGAAACTTCCCGGATATTCGTGGCTCCTCGGAAGTTTCCTTCATGAGGGAAGGAGCGCACGTGCGCGACTCCGGCACGGGAAGCACCGCAAGACCGTCCAGACGTTCCGTTCTCACCGCCACGGCGGGCGTCACCGCCGCACTCGCCGCAGGAGGCGGCGCGTATGCCGCCGACGACGGCCGGCCGCGACACGACGACAAGAAGCTGCGCGCTCTCATCTCCCGCATGACGCTGGAGGAGAAGGTCGGCCAGCTCTTCGTGATGCGGGTGTACGGCCACTCGGCCACCGCGCCCGACCAGGCCGACATCGACGCCAACCTCAAGGAGATCGGCGTCAGGACGGCCGCGGAGCTGGTCGCCAAGTACCGCGTCGGCGGCATCATCTACTTCGCCTGGGCGCACAACACCCGCAGCCCGCAGCAGATCGCGGACCTGTCGGACGGCATCCAGCGGGCCTCCCTGGGGCTGCCGCGCGGCCTGCCGGTGCTCATCTCCACCGACCAGGAACACGGGATAGTGGCACGCGTGGGCAAGCCCGCGACGCTCTTCCCCGGTGCGATGGCCCTGGGTGCCTCGGGCTCGCGCGAGGACGCCCGGACGGCGGGACGCATCGGCGGCGCCGAACTGCGCGCGCTCGGCATCCGCCAGGACTACGCGCCGGTCGCCGACGTGAACGTCAACCCGGCGAACCCGGTGATCGGCGTGCGGTCCTTCGGCGCCGATCCGGACGCCGTGGCGGGTCTGGTGGCCGCGCAGGTGAAGGGCTATCAGAGCGCCGGCGTCGCGGCGACGTCGAAGCACTTCCCCGGGCACGGCGACACGGCCGTCGACAGCCACTTCGGTTTCCCGGTCATCGAGCACAGCCGGGAGCTGTGGTCGGAGTTGGACGCCGTGCCGTTCCGGGCGGCGATCCGGGCCGGTATCGACTCGATCATGACCGCGCACATCATGGTGCCGGCGCTCGACCCGGCCGGCGACCCGGCCACCCTCTCGCATCCGATCCTCACCGGCATCCTGCGCGGCGAACTCGGCTACGACGGGGTGGTGGTGACGGACTCCCTCGGTATGGAGGGCGTCCGCACGAAGTACGGCGACGACCGCGTCCCCGTGCTCGCCCTGAAGGCGGGCGTCGACCAGCTGCTGAACCCGCCGTCCATCGACGTGGCGTGGAACGCGGTGCTGACGGCCGTCCGGGGCGGCGAGCTGACCGAGGCCCGGCTCGACGAGTCGATCCTGCGCATCCTGCGCCTCAAGGCGAAGCTGGGCCTCCTCAAGGACGCCTACGTGCCCGCGGGTGCCGTGGAGCGCACGGTCGGCACCCCGGCCCATCTGAAGGCGGCCGACCGCATCGCGGACCGCACGACGACCCTGCTGGTCAACCGGGAGGACCTGCTGCCGCTGTCCCGGCGGACGCACCGGAACGTCCTCGTCGTGGGAGCCGACCCGGCCTCGCCCTCCGGCTCCGACGGGCCGCCGACCACCGTGCTCGCCGCGACGCTGACCGGGCTCGGCTTCTCGGCGACCGCGCTGTCCACCGGCACGGCGCCCACCCAGGCGGTCATCGACAAGGCGGTGGCCGCGGCGAGGGACAAGGACGCCGTGGTGGTCGGCACGTACAACGTGTCGGCGACCAGCACCCAGAAGGCCCTGGTCGAGCAGCTGGTGGCGACCGGTGTCCCGGTGGTCGCCGTCGCCATCCGCAATCCGTACGACGCGGCCCGGCTCCCGGACGTCGGCGCCTTCCTGGCCGCGTACGCGTGGACGGACGTGGAACTGCGGGCCGCGGCACGGGTGATCGCGGGGGCCGTGTCACCCACCGGGAAGCTGCCGGTGCCCGTGCAGCGGGCGGACGACCCGGCACAGGTGCTGTACCCCATCGGGTACGGGCTGTCGTACTAGCCGTCCGCCACGCCCTCGGTCGTCCCGCCGGTGTGGGGGGGGGGGGGGGGGGGGGGGGGGGGGGGGGGGGGGGGGGGGGGGGGGGGGGGGGGGGGGGGGGGGGGGGGGGGGGGGGGGGGGGGGGGGG